>JASJEA010000041.1 GCA_030064935.1 Crocosphaera sp.
GGAGAATTAGATGGAAATGGAGGTTATTTTAAAGACATTGAGCAAGATAAAAAATACGAGTTTATAACTTATGATAATTCATTTTTATATCAATTCAGTTCTTATGCAGGATCATTTGCTCCTAGTCTTATTTTTAAATTTGAACAAGGAAACTTTATAGAAGTCACCCGTAATTATCCAAAAATTTTACGAACAAACTTACAAAAAATGTACGAAGCTCTTAGACAACGTCAATCTGAAAATGGTGAAATCAATGGCATTTTAGCCGGTTATGTCGCTCAAAAAATTCTTCTGGGAGAATCTGAGGAAGGTTGGGAATTTATGTTGGCTAACTACGATCAAAGTTCAGATTGGGGATTGGATATTTATGATAGACAGGGCAATAGGATTGGTAAACATCCAAACTTTCCCGCCGCCTTAAAAATGTTCTTGAGAAATCTAGGTTATGTATAAGTTATCAAACGTTTTTATACTAGGCAAAACACACAAAAAAGGCTACGAATATAATTCCATAGCCTTTTTCATAAATCATTAAGAATGACAAAGATTACTTGACAATCACTTTACCAATCATACCAGCACCACGATGGGGTTCACAGTAGTAGGTATATTCTCCAGGTTCATCGAAGGTACTTTCATAAGACTCTCCAGGAGCAAAAACAAGTCCTTTGTGGGAAAGAGATGTGTCCCCTTCAACAACAACGTTATGAGGAGCTAATTTGTTGTTAACCCACTTCACAGTATCTCCAGGGCTAATGGTAATCTCTTTGGGTTCAAAACCCAACATACCACCATCAGTCCCCATCTTAACTTCAACGGTTGCAGCAGAAGCAGGATTAACAGCTACAAAGAAGCTAGAGACGACGAAAGCAATAGCAGCAATCAGTAAACCTAATTTCTTAGACATTATATTATTTCCTTGTGAGTTCAAATAGACAAAGGTTTGCCTTGTTCATGTTTCTGTCCGTCTCTGATTATAGGTAAAAGAGGGAAGTTTGACAAGCTGTCTTTGGACAAACCGCAATTATTTTGCTACAGGGATGAGTAAACCTAGATATAATCACAAGTTTGACGACTTGTCTTTTGACGAGACTAAGACTTTATGGAGAAGATGAATAGGTAGAGTAACTAACTCAGGAGAACACTGTGAAAAGATTATTGTCCCTAATACTGCTCATCGTTGTCTGTTTGTGCTTCAGCTTAGCTTCTACTTCCCCTGCTTTAGCTGATGGTAAAGGAATTTTTAGTGCCAACTGTGCTGCTTGTCACTCAGGGGGAGGAAATGTGGTAAATGCAGCTAAAACTCTTAAGAAAGAAGCTTTAGAAAAGTACGAGATGTTCAGTCAGGAAAAAATTGTTTACCAGGTTACCAATGGTAAAGCAGCCATGCCAGCCTTTAAAGGACGTTTAAGTGCTGACCAAATTGAAGAGGTAGCAGCTTATGTCTTAAGCCAAGCTGAGGCAGGTTGGTAAGCAAAAAACCTAGTCTATTTTGCCCTTAGAAAGTCGGCTTGAGCCGACTTTTTTCAACATTATAAGCCCAAGTTGCTAAAAAATCATCAGTTAACCTAGAATAATAAGTTGCAGCCTATAGGATACAGATACCTATGGGTTGTGTTACTATCCAAAAATTTATATAATGCACCGTCGTTCTTTTAGAAAAAAATCCTTAGAAATTGAATTATTTCCCTTTCTTTCCATTTTAGCTTGTACTATCGGTACTCTCATTTTATTAATTATTGTTTTAACCACTCAGCTTTTAAAAAATGAACGAGAAATCACCATTATTGCTAAACAAGAAACATCAGGAGAAAATCAAGGCAAAATACCTAAATATGTCGAGTGTCGAGAAGATGGAGTGTTATTGCACCCCAGTCAAGAATTTGTTCCCACATCACAACTTGATAACTATCGATCGCCTTTCAACCAACTAATTAGAGAAGTACAAAGAAACAAAGACAAACAATATTTAATTGTTGTCCTTCGTCCCCAAGGAATTGATGTTTTTCAAGAAGTTAGAGATAGGGTAGAAAAACAGGGCATAGATATTGGATACGAACCCATTGATCAGGATTGGGAACTAAAAATAGAGGAGTTACAAAGCAATGAGAAATAGAAGATATCGTAAGCTAAACACCCCTAATCAAAACCTAGATTCTTTTTTAGATATTCTCACCAATACTGTTGGTGTTTTGATGTTTATTAGTTTATTTATTACGGTTGTAGCAGTTGAGTCAAGTACCATTGTAACCACTCCTTTAGTCTCTGAAACTCAAAAGAAACCTCGTTTTTTTGAAGTTAGAAATAGCAAAATATCTTACATCAACGATGAAGAAATAGATCGTCAAATTGCGATCTTAACGAAAAATTTACCCCAATGTTCTGTCCCGGAACTTCCTGGTAACATTGAAACCTATAACTATCAATACTATTTAAGTCTTCTCAAAGATTATGAAAATTGTCGCTTGCAAACTATTCAAAGTTTTCGAGGATTTAAAGGAGAAACTAAACATTATAAAGTTAAATTTTATGACCTTGATGCACTCATTTATGAACCCTTGACACCCGAAACAGGAGAATCTTATAAAACCATTGCCCAAACCGATTCAGACTTTAATCAAAACCTAGAAAAATTCGATCCAAAGACAGATTATTTAGCTTTTTTGGTTCGTCCTGATAGTTTTTCTGCTTTTAGAGTTGCGAGAAAACAAGCTTGGAAAGCAGGCTACAATGTGGGTTGGGAACCCTTGAAACAAGAAACCCCTATTGTCTTCGGCTCTAATGGAAGAAGCGTCGGAGTACAATAAAATTATGTCACAAGAATAAGTAACTACTTTTAATAAAGAAATCGATAGAATACTAACTGAACTTGAATAACGAGTTAACTTGCTCATAATTAGATTGAGTAATACATCGTTAAATTACTGTTGTCTTTATGCAAGAAAATTATTGGACAATAATTTGTCTTAAATTAACAGATTATCAACCTTATCAAAGTAAAGTATTACCCTTAGCCAAAGATTGGTTATTACAACGATTTTATCACAAAAAAGAATCTCTAGTAACTGAATTACTGACAGTTTTTAATTCTGATAAAGAAGATTTTTTCGACCAAGCTCAAGCTATTTTATGTCTCCGTTGTTATGTTTCTCATTATATTTTAGAGGCTTGTAAAATATTAAAAAAAAGATACCCTAAAATTTCATTTAGAGGATTATTATCTAGAGTTTTGGATGATGATGGACAGAGATTAATTATTTTTAATAAGAATAAAAAATCACTTGAAATTGATCAAAATGGCAATTTTAAAGACCAATTATATTTATTTTTTACAATCAAAGTTATTCAAACATATGATTTTTATAAACAGGATAGTCTAAGTTTAAAAAACTGGACTATATCGATGACAAAAAGAAGTGAATGCGTTAAATATTTTCTCCTAGAATATGGAATAGAAATACGCAGTGATTGGGGAATTCTTAATAGAGCATCATCCAGTCAAATTTCTCAATTATACCTAGGTGCTCAGAAAATAATGAAAGCTTATCAACAGGTTTATCTACGAGATCGCAGACGTAATAAGCAAAGAAATAAACTGGTTGAACCCAGCTTAAAACAGTTACAAGAAATGATTGAAATCTTAAAAAAACACGAATTAATTATTAAGCAACCAGAAGATTTATTAAATATGCTCAAAGAAATTTCCCAGAGTCTTCGAGAAATTAATGTTGTTAACTCGACTGTTTCTTTAGAAAATTTAAACAATAGATTTGTGGATATTCCTTATAAAGATTTAAGTTTGGAAAATTTAGAATCAATTTCATTAATGCAAACCATACGAGAACAATCTGAAATAATACTCTCTCAAAAGATAGAAGAAGTAATTAAAGAAAAAATAAATAAATTAAAGAAAAAAGGTAAAGAAAAGTTTTTTATATCAGGACTTTTTGGATATTATCAACAAAGTCTTTCTTTAATTGATATTTCAACGATGGCAAGAATTAGTATTCATCAAGCAAGACGTTTATTTCAACCAGCCCAGTTAATTATCGAAGTAAGAGAAAAAACTTTTTCTTCATTGTATGATTTTTTGATTGATTTAGGAAAAAAACAAGGCTCAATCTCCAATAATACTGATAACAATAGTGATTTGATTCAAGTAGTTGAAGAATATCTTGATCAAGTTGTATTTAATGCTGCAATCACGGAAATTCGAGCAGGGAAAAATCGCAATTTTGATAGTCTTTATGCTAGGAAACTGATTAGTTATCTGTTGACATTGGAGGAAAGAGATGAAAACCGCACCAGTTGATTAAGCTGGCCACTATATATATTAAAGTGGGCTATATTTACTTAATGTTATGACTAATGCACTGAAACAAAAACTAGACGCAAAAGGACGTTACCGCTTGAGAAAGAGAGATTTTAGTGACGCAATACCCATTTTGGTGCGTACAGCAACAAATCCCTCATCAGAACAACAAGAAAGACTTAATTTAGCCGGTTATCACTACAGAGTTGTAGTTGATGATGTTCTCAGTGGCTACGTTGACGATCTTGAACACTTGGAAAAATTGGCAGATTTGTCCTTTGTTCGCCAAATTGAAGTTTCAGCACCGCTATATGCTGAGAAAAATTAAAATTCAACCATCAATTATTCTGTGAACAAGCTAGATCCTCGATTAAGGTACTTACTGGGAAAAACTGATCGCCCCCATTTTGATATTTCTGAATCACTGACATCCCCTCCTCCCACTGTAACTGATGATAGGGTAGGGGTTTTGCTCAGATGTAGGGGAAAACAAACAGAAAAAGACTTACGCAGGGTTTTAAGGCTAAAAGGACTCAATATAAATACCATTGTCCCCGGTTTTGATACGGTTGTAACGGGACAAATTTCTCTTCATGATTTAGAAAACCTCAAATCTGTTGAGTTTGTTGCGGAAATAGAATCCTCCCGTCGTCTTACGCAAGAATTAGATATTTCTCTCCTTGAAACCTATACCAAAACCGTACATCAGAATCTACCCGCAATCAAAGGAGAGGGAGTAATTATAGGTATTATTGACAGTGGTATTGATTATACTCATCCTAGCTTTCGTAACGAAGATGGTTCTTCTCGCATCCTTTATTTATGGGATCAACGTGCTAATCAGAACTATTCAGCAACCATTGATCTCAATTATGGGCGAGAATATACCAAAAATGACTTAGATAAAGCATTAGCTCATTCTAATCCTTTTATGCTTGTTCCTCATCAAGATAAAAATGGTCATGGCACTCATGTAACTGGAATTGCTGCTGGAAATGGACAACCAGATGGGAAATTTATAGGAATTGCACCAAAAGCTGATTTAATCATTGTTGCTTTAGGTATAGAAGATCATACAACCTTGGGAGATTCACAACGCGCTGTGGATGCCTTTGATTATATTATCCAAAAAGCCAATAATCGTCCTCTGGCTATTAATATGAGTCAAGGAATGAATGGAGGGGGACATTCCGGAGAAACTTTATTAGAAAGAGCCATTGATAGCTTTTCGCGACGAAAAAGTTTGGTTATAGTGAAATCTGCTGGAAATGAAGGGGGATGGCGTACCCACGCAGGAGGAAGAATTTCTCAAGGCCAAATAGTAGAACTGGAATTTGTAGTCAAAGCAAATAACCGTCAGGAGAATATCCTAGAATTGTGGCACTTTGGGGAAGACATAATCAGCATAGCGGTACAGCCTCCTGGTAATGCGCCTTTTGACTTTATTCTTCCTGAAAATGACTTGGACGAACAAAACCCAGTAGGAAATGAAATCTTTTTAGCATACGACTTAGACGCTTCTGAGACAGGAGATACAAAAGCAACCCTGATCCTAAATCGGGGAAGTGGGTTGATGCTACAACCCGGAACATGGAAATTTTTACTGCGAGGGGATAGTATTACCCACGGATACTATGATGTTTGGATTGAACGAAGCTATCGGGGTGCTGCTGGGGTGGAGCAAATTCGCTTTACGGATGTTTCTGCGGATGAAAATCGGACTATTTCCATTCCAGGTACAACTAAAGGCATTATTACTGTAGGGTCTTATGTTACCCGTCCTAATGTGGGAATCAGTGCCCCAAATGGTCAAATTTCGTCCTTTAGTAGTCGAGGACCCAATCGTTATGGACTGCAAAAACCAGAAATTGTTGCACCTGGTGAGATGATTATTGGCTCTCGTTCCCAAACTAGCAAACAACCCTTTCAACCTAATCAATGGCATACTCAAATAGGGGGAACCAGTATGGCTGCACCTCATGTAACAGGTGCGGTAGCCTTAATCTTAAGTCTGCGTCCAGACTTAACTGGTGAACAAATCAAACAAATTTTAAGAAAAACAGCGAGGCAAGATGGATTTGCCATGAGTGCACCGGATAATATTTGGGGTAACGGTAAATTAATGGTAGAAAATGCGATTAATATCGCTAAAAATGTCAGTTTTCCTCAAATTAGTCAGGTTAAGATCGAAGGAAAAACTATTTATTGGACGACTGATGTGGAAACAACAGGTGCAATCGGATTTCATACTCATCAGCATCAACTACAATTAGGAAAAAATTTGGGAAGTCGCCCTAGTTTGACCCAAAAAACCCAACATCAAATCACCCTAAAAGATTTACCAGTAGGAACATATTATTGCAAAATTATAGCTTTTTCCCTTGATGACTGGTTTACAGTTGATGATAACGACCAAGAGTTTTATCTTATTGACATGAACTAAAGCAAATTTGACATTATTCAAAATAAACAGATAGACATAGATGAGCGAAACCTCTCAAACCCTTCAATTACCCAGCCATGAAAGTGCCATGGCCATAGCAGGCGTTGGGGAAGAAAACTTAAAATTTCTCTCTCGTCATACCGGGGCAAACTTAGTATTACGAGGTCAAGAATTAAATATCTATGGACCCGAAAAACCCGTCCAAAGAGTAGTTAAAGTCTTGCGATCGCTACAACCCTATTGGGAAGAAGCAAAAACGATCTCTCATCCTGATTTAATGACCGCATTTCAAGCATTAGATACAGGACGAATGGAGGAATATCAAGACATACAAAAGTCTGTTTTAGCCAGAACTCGTAGCGGTGAGATCATTCGAGCGAAAACCTTTAGACAAAAACAATATATTAAAGCCATACAAAAACATGATATTACCTTTTGTATTGGACCAGCAGGCACAGGAAAAACTTTTTTAGCTGCTGTTTTAGCCGTAAAAGCCCTATTAAATGATGAATGTGAACGCTTAATTTTAACCCGTCCAGCAGTGGAAGCAGGGGAAAAACTAGGCTTTTTACCTGGAGATTTACAGCAAAAAGTAAACCCTTTTTTACGACCCTTATATGATGCGTTGTACGAATTTATTGATCCCCAAAGAATACCTGATTTAATGGAAAGAGGACAAATAGAAGTTGCTCCTTTAGCTTATATGCGAGGACGAACTTTAAGTAATTCTTTCGTCATTGTTGATGAGGCACAAAATACTACTCCTGCACAACTAAAAATGGTGTTGACAAGGTTAGGTTTTGGCTCAAAAATGGTGGTTACAGGAGATATTACTCAAACCGACTTACCTAAACATCAAGACTCTGGTTTAGTGGTTGCGAGGAACATCTTAAAATCAGTTGAAGGTATTGCTTTTTGTCACTTTTCTCAAGCAGATGTGGTGCGTCATCCTTTGGTACAAAAAATTGTCGAAGCTTATGAAAAACTTGAGAGTTAATAACTTTTAAGCTCATTATTTGCTCTCGATTATAAATTAGCAATTGCTTAAACTCAGATTTTGCACCAAGGCATTTTCGAGTCGATACAGGGTGTGGGGATTATTAATTTTCAACTCTGTAATGAAAATTAGTTTCCAAACTATAACACTTTTTCTATAATCAAATAAGATGAAAATAGATGATTAATATCTAAAAATTGCCCCCATACTTCTCAAACGCACTTAAGCAAAATTTTGATACACTCAATTGAAAACTGTTGTTATTTTGGTCCTACAACAGAAAGATAAGGGGAAAGTAAGTAATCTTTAGCAACTTGCTGCATTCTCTCAGGAGTAATTTGATTAATAATGTCAGGAAACTTTTGATCAAATTCAATTCCCAATTCCAAGGTTTCATACCACCCATATAAATGAGCAACTTCTGCATTTGTCTGTTTTCCTAACGTGTATTGTCCTAATAACTTATTTTTAGCCGTTTGTACTTCTTCAGCAGTCAATTCAATATCACATAATCTCTCTGTTTCTCGTTTTAATCCCTCAACGGCAATCTCCATATTCTCAGGAGCCGTACCAATATAAGTGACAAAATAAGAAGGATTTAAACGAGTGGGAAAAAAGGCAGAAACATCATAGGCAAGTCCCTGTTTTTCCCTTAATTCCACAAACAAACGACTGGATAAACCATTCCCTAAATAAGTTGCTAATAACTTAAGCACTGGATAATCAATATGTTTCACCCCAACGGTTAAATACCCCAACATAATAATGGCTTGTTGTGTTGCTTGATGGATGATAATCTCATCAGGAGAAACAGTTAATAAAGGAAGGGAGTTTAGGGTTAATATATCAGAAGGATTTTCCCAATTTGCAAAGGTTTTATTGATTAATTTAACCACGGTATCCACCGTAATATTCCCTGATACACTAATAATTAAATTGTCAGGACGAAAATGACGAAAATGACATTTTTTTAAGTCTTCTCGGCTTACTTTACAAACTGTTTCTTCAGTGCCTAAAATCGACAATCCATAGGGATGTTGTCCATACATTTTTTCCCTTAGTTGATTGAAAGCAACATTAAAAGGTTGTTCTTGTTGAGAGCGAATACTTTGACAAATTAATTGCTTTTCTAAGGCGATTTCCTCTTCAGGAAAATTCGGCGATCGCAGAATTTCCCCTAACAGATTTAAAATGGCTTCAAAGTCTGCTGAAACCGTTTTGAGACTCATAATAAAATAATCTGAAGCCGTATCACCCCCTAAACTGGCCCCTATGGATTCTATCTCTTCTGCAATGTCTAGAGAGGAACGGGTTTGAGTTCCTTTCATCAATACTGTTGCTAATAGATGGAAAATACCGGATTTTTCTTTTTTTTCCCATAAAGTACCCGCTTTTTTCAGAAAAAAACGACCCGATACCAAGTCTGCTGTGGGATTTTCTCGGACAATTAAAGTGATACCATTATCGAGTAATAAACGATGAAGAAACTTGGGGGGAGAAACAAGGTTAGATTTTTGCATTAGTTATCATAATAGTAGAGCAATTAGCAAGGCCGCATAATGGTAATAGCATAGTGTTTCGGGGACAAATACTTACAAGCAATATCTTGTAAATCTTCAGCCGTATATTTTTGAATAATCTTGGGGTACTTAAGAGAAAGTTCTACACGACTTAAGGTTTGATAATAACCATATAATCCCGCTAATTGAGAGGGGGTTTCTGTTGAAAATATATAGTCATGACATAATAACCGTTTTGCCTTATTTAATTCTACTTCTGTAACCGATTCTTGCTGTAATTGTTTCAAGCGATCGCAGATAATTTCTTCCACTATTTCTAAATAATGAGGATCTAACCAGGCTCCGATGGTTAACAAACTCGAATCTTGCTGCATAGAAAAAGAACTTTCAACATCCATCACCAGTTGTTTATCTTCCTTTAATTCTTGAACGAGACGAGAGGTAGTTGATCCCCCTAAAATAACCGAGAGCAAGTCTAATCCTAACCCTTCTTCTAAGCAATTGATTCCCGGTCCTATCCATCCCATCAACAAACGTCCCTGCACTAATCTGGGAAAATAGATCTGATTGCGTCGAATCTCCTTTAAAGGAGGTTCAGGTGTAATTTCCTGAGGAGGACATTCAGAGGGGGCTGTAAACCCAGAAAATGCTTTTTCCACTAATGATAAGGCTGCTGTTTCTTTAATATTTCCCACTACTACTACTGTCATGTTCTTAGGTTGATAATGGGTACTATGAAAACAACGTAACTGATGGGCAGAATATTGTCTTAAATAGCTTTCCTGTCCTAAAATTGAACGCCCATAGGGATGATATTGATACAACGTCTCACAGAGGGTTTGAAAACTCACCCAGTCTGGATCATCACTCGAACAACGAATCTCTTCTAAAATAACTTCTCTTTCCCTAATAAACTCTTCATCCGGAATCACTGCCTTTCCTAAAATTTCCCCCAAATACGGCAACGTCTGGGATAAGCGATCGCCTACCACTGTTAGGAAAAAATGGGCATAATCATGGCTAGTAAAGGCATTGCTTACTCCCCCATTATGTTCAATCACTTGATCAAACTCCCCTGGCAGAACATTCTTACTCCCTTTAAAAATCATATGCTCTAAAAAGTGAGCCATTCCTATCCATTGGTTAGGTTCAACCCTTGCCCCTGCTTTCACCCAGACATCCACCACAGTTACGGGCGTAACAGATATATACTGGTGGACAACTGTTATACCCTGGTCTAAACGGGTAATGGTAAAAGGTAAATCCAGATTTCTGACACAATTTATCTCTTGTCTCAATGCCGATGATGGTTAGGGTTTCCTTAATTTTAGGTTAATTTTAAGGTTTTGTCTGTCCTTTCTCTCGCTTAATATCTAGAAACCCTGACATTGGGAGAAATTTTGGAAGAACCACCCTGCCGTTTTACCTCAGTTTATGACCTGGTAAAACCAGGTGGGTATCGACCGCTCATCGTTTCTGTTTCCGAGTACAAGCTCGGTTTACTACCACGATGGCTGGTTAACGCCCTTAAACTCAAAGCATAGATCAAAAAACTTTATTGGCAGTCACCAACAGGGCAGTCCTTCCTTAAATAGAGTATCACAGTTAAATTGCCAACGGATGAGTGGGACTGAAAAATTAAAAAACTGTATCAAAAAACACCAAATACCAGAGAAAAGACCAGAAAATCAGCACTGGGATGAGACAAAATTCAATAATCACGGCAAATTTTAGCGAACCATAATACAATGGACACCATCTTTATCAAAATACCGTCTTAAGTTCTAACTCTAATGATAAAACCCCAAAATTCCGTTGGCCAGGAACTTCATAATAGTTTAGTGGGATCTCACAGATAAGGAAGTGTATGCTAATGCTTAATGTTGGCGTGAGGAGTGAAATTAATGAATTTACGCAGTAATGGTCTAAAGACTCTTAGAGAAACCAGTCGAACCTTTTACATACCAATCAGTCGTCTTCCTGGTACTTTACAGGATGCCGTTGCTTCTGCCTATCTTTGTATGCGAGCCATTGATGAAGTCGAAGATCACCCTGATCTCGATAACTTCACCAAAGGGAAAATTTTGCGACAAATGAGCCTTAATTTACAAGCTGGTGTAGAAACATCAGGAGTGGAAGACTTTTCCCTCGGATTAGTTCCCTATAGCCATTGTCTACCAGATGTAAGTCTTCGGTTAGGACAATGGGCCATGTTAGCCCCGGAAACCATTGCCCCGCGTATTTGGGATGCCACAGCGTCTATGGCAGATCGCATGGCGTATTGGGCAGAAAATAACTGGACAATTCGCAGCAAAGCTCATTTAGATCAATATACCTTTAGTGTTGCTGGTGCGGTGGGACTTTTATTATCCGACTTATGGGCTTGGTACGATGGAACCCAAACCAACCGTCAATATGCCATTGGCTTTGGTCGGGGCTTACAAGCAGTTAATATTGTTCGTAATCATCGAGAAGACTTGCGCCGTGGGGTCAACTTTATTCCTGAAGGCTGGAAGATTGAAGATGTTCATCAATATGCTCGTGCTAATCTTAAACTAGCCGATCTCTACACCCAGTCTCTAGGCCCAGGTCCTGCATTAGATTTTTGTAAAATTCCTTTAGCTTTAGCCCATGGAACCTTAGAAGTGATGGCTTTAGGTAAAGAAAAACTGAGTCGTAGTGATGTTATGGCCTTAGTCCAACAAGTAACCCGTTAAATCAGGACTCATTCCAGATAATTGTTTTGTTAAGTCTCTCCTCGGAGAGATTATTTCTTTTTTTGGAGCTAAGCAATAATATCTACACTGTGCGACTGTTAGGGCGGAGAAACTGCACCGATAATTTTTCGGTTAATTGATTTGTGGTGAGAAGGTAGACAATGACATATTGCCAAGATTTGCTAAACTAATAGGTTGAGGCGGTCATTATTACCGCATATTCCCAATGGATTTACATTTAAAGGGAGTGGGGCAATAACCCGCTTTTTTTTATGGTCTGAGTCATGACTCATCCTTTGATTCCCCAAATTATTGAATTAGCCACCCCCATTGTCCAAGAAATGGGGTTGGAAGTGGTGGATGTGGTTTTTCAAACCAACAAACGTCCACCTATCCTGCGAGTTGATATTCGTAATCCCAATACTGATACGAGTTTAGATGATTGTGAACGAGTCAGTCGGATTTTAGAAACAACCCTAGATGAAACCGCCCTTATCCCTGGTGCTTATGTCTTAGAAATTTCCAGTCCTGGGATTTCCCGAAATTTAAGCAGTGAACGAGACTTTATCGCCTTTAAGGGATTTGCCATCAAGGTGATCACAAACCCCCCTTATTTGCAAAAAAAAGAATGGCAGGGACGATTACAAGGAAGAGATGAAGAAGCCGTATATCTGAACCAGAAAGGACGAGCGATCGCCATTCCTTGTTCAGTCATTACTCAGGTTAAGTTAGCCGACTGACCAAACCCCATTAAATCTATCTTTTAGGAGATTCTATTGCATGTCCATAGTCAGTTTACCTGGATTAACCCAGATGCTCGAAGAAATAAGTCAAAGGCATAACTTGCCCAAGTCTGCCGTCCAAGAGGCTTTACGAGAAGCCTTACTCAAAGGTTATGAACGGTTTCGTCGTTCTCAAAATCTGGATCGGCAACAATACTATGACGAATACTTTGATAACTTTGAAGTGGAATTGGATACAGAAGAGGAGGGGTTTCGTATCTTATCCACCAAAAAAATAGTCGAAGAGGTCGAAAACATAGATCATCATATTTCTCTTCAGGAAGTGCAAGAAGTTGCAGCCGAGGCCCAACTTGGAGATGAAGTGGTCTTAGATGTCACCCCTCAACAAAAGGACTTTGGCCGGATGGCCGCTATTCAAACCAAACAGGTGCTTCTGCAAAAGTTACGGGATCAACAGCGTAAACTGATTCAAGAGGAATTTCACGAATTAGAGGGAACCGTTCTCAATGCTAGGGTACTACGCTTTGAACGGCAAGACATAATTGTTGCGGTGCAAAGTGCTTTTGGTCAGCCCGAAGTAGAAGCGATTTTACCCAAACGCGAGCAACTCCCCAACGATAATTATCGGGCCAATGCCTCCTTTAAAGTATTGCTCAAAAAAGTTAGAGAAGGTTCTCATCGCGGGCCACAACTGTTAGTTTCTCGTGGGGCCGCTGGTTTAGTGGTGGATATGTTTTCGGTTGAAGTTCCTGAAATTGAGGAGGATATTGTCCGTATTGTAGCTGTTTCTAGGGAAGCCAACCCCCCGTCTCGTTATGTCGGACCAAGAACTAAAATAGCTGTTGATACCCTCGAAAGAGATGTAGATCCCGTTGGGGCCTGTATTGGAGCCAGAGGATCTCGTATTCAAGCGGTGGTCAACGAACTGCGAGGGGAAAAAATTGATGTCATTCGTTGGTCCCCAGATCCAGCCACCTACATTGCCAATGCCTTAAGTCCTGCTCGTATTGATGAAGTAGTATTACTCAATGCCGAGGAACGTCACGCTCTAGTCTTAGTTGCCGAAGATCAACTCAGTCTGGCCATTGGTAAAGAAGGGCAAAATGTTCGCTTAGCTGCGCGTTTAACCGGATGGAAAATCGACATCAAAGATATTGCTATTTATAAAGCCGAAGTTGAGCAAAGACAACTTGAAGTCGAGGCAATGGAAGAAGATGACTATGACAATGAGTTGCCTCAAACAGCAGAGATAGCAGAGACTCCCGAATCTGAGGCGATTATAGAAACGGCTGAGGAAGATCCCTTAGAAAACCTAGATAATTCCACTGTTGATGAAACCGAATTATAGACGTTGTATTAGTTGTCGCTGTGTTGCCCCCAAAGAGGCATTTTGGCGAATTGTACGAGTCTCTTCATCTCGAAAGGTACAATTAGATCAAGGGATGGGAAGGTCCGCCTATTTATGTCCCCAAGAATCCTGTTTACTGATAGCCAGTAAAAAAAATCGTTTAGGGAGGTCTCTAAAAGTCTCGGTTCCTGATAGTATCTACAAACAACTCTGGCAACGCTTAGGAAAGTCTTTTGACGATCAATGATGGTAGGGGCCAATTTCTAGAAAACTTTAGATACAAACAGGACTATTATCGTTAGCATAGGAGAGAACATTGTTTTCGTAATCATGATTATCAAACTTCAATCCCATAGCTCACAAAAAGAGCTTAGTCGTCGCTTCCGTCAGCGACTTCAACCATTTAAGTAGCCAATACCTAGTCAGGGGGACAGTGGATGAACAACGCACACAAAGTCAGAATTTACGATTTATCAAAAGAATTGAATTTAGAAAACAAAGAAATCTTAGAAATTTGCGGCCAGCTTAATATCGCTGTTAAAAGCCATAGTAGCACTATTACGGAATCCGATGCTGATCGTATTAAGGGAATGGCAGACAAATATATCGCTCAACAAGGAACGTCTCAGACAGACGAGCAAACTGCTTCAGGGGACAAAAAACAACGAATTTTAGCCATTCACCATAAACAAGTTTCCCCTCGCCCTCGTCAGAACCCATCTGATCATGCTTCCCCTAACCTTACCGCCCCTCGTCCTCCTATTAGACCACAACCACAACCCCCCAAAGCCCCATCTCCACCAACCAAGGTGATTTCCCCCACATCAGCCACATCGCCTGAAATGCCAGCCGAGGAGATGGATAAACCCTCTGCTCCCCCCAAACAACAAGAGCCCGAACCTGTCAAGCCTACCTTGGCAGAGCCACCCCAACTGCTTAGTCCCCCAGTCAAAACCGCCCCAGAAGCACCTGAAAAGAGCAGTAATAAGATAGTTAAGGCCAAACCGGTTAAACCATCTTTGGAGGGCAAGAAAAAGGTTAAACTTCCCAAGAAACCTAGTAAAAACACCCCTCCTAAGGCCAAAGAGAAGCCAGAGAAACCAGAAAAAACAGAAAAACCAGAAGTTACTAAAGCAGATAGTTCATCGGATAAACCCCTTAAGAAAAACCTCAGAAAACCTAGCCCTAACAAGCCAGATCTAAAACGCCCTGTTGCCCCCCAAGCAGAGGAGGAAAAAGCACCGGCTTTAGTTGCCCCTTCGGTTAAGCCAGCCTCTGCTGCTCCCGAAGAGGATGAGGACACCGATGATACTCTCGAAACTATTCTCAAGCCGAAACCCCAATTAAAACGACCGGCTCCTCCACGGATTTCTAAACGGAAAACTTGGGATGAAGATGAGGAAGAACAAGAAAACAAAGCGAAAACCAATAAGGGAGCAGCCAAGGCGAAACGTCGTTTCCAACCCATTGATGATGAAGATGATGACTTTGAAACTGAACTCAATGCTAATCCTGTTTCTCTGAGTTTGAGTTTATCTACCGCTCGCCCTCCCAAACCCAAATCGCAAAACCAACCTCCTAGCACACCTCAAAAACCGAAAAAACCTACCCTTAAAACCTCTGATACTAGCGAAAGAAATCGCTCAGAGCGTCGTGAACGCCCAGACACCCGCCAACAGCCTGAGAAAATTGTTCTCGATCGCAATCTCACGGTTCGGGATCTCTCAGAACGACTACAAATTGCAGAAACAGAAATTATTAAACATCTGTTTTCTAAAGGTATTGCTGTTAATATCACCGAAACCCTCGATCAAGACACCGCCAAAATGGTTACCGAAGCCTTTGGCATCGAGGTAGAAATACCATTAGCTCAATCTGAGGCCACCAAGAATACGGAAATGCTCGACGAGGCGGACTTAGACAATCTCCACCGTCGTCCTCCTGTGGTAACGATTATGGGTCATGTGGATCATGGTAAAACGACCTTACTTGACTCCATTCGCCAAACTAAAGTGGCGCAAGGAGAGGCCGGTGGTATTACCCAACATATCGGTGCTTATCATGTGGATATTGACCATGAAGGAGAATCTCAACAAATTGTCTTCCTGGATACTCCCGGTCATGAAGCCTTTACAGCCATGCGGGCCAGAGGGGCAAGAGTCACGGATATGGCGATTTTGGTTGTGGCTGCCGATGATGGGGTACAACCTCAAACCAGAGAAGCGATTAGCCACGCTCAAGCGGCAGAAGTCCCGATTGTGGTGGCTATCAATAAAATTGATAAACCAGAAGCAAACCCCGATCGCATTAAACAGGAACTATCTGAATTAGGTCTAGTTCCCGAAGAATGGGGGGGTGAGACGATTATGGTTCCAGTCAGTGCCTTAAAAGGAGAAAATCTCGATGGTTTGTTGGAGATGTTGGTCTTAGTCTCAGAAGTAGAAGAGTTAGTGGCCAACCCCAATCGTCTGGCCAAAGGAACTGTAATCGAGGCTAACTTAGACCGCACGCGAGGACCAGTAGCCACTCTATTGATCCAAAATGGAACCCTACGAGTTGGAGATGCCATCGTGGTTGGCTCTGTATTTGGGAAAATCCGTGCCATGATAGATGACCGGGGCAATAAAGTGGAAGAGGCTTTGCCCTCCTTTGCGGTGGAAATTTTAGGACTCAATAGTGTGCCGGCTGCTGGGGAAGAATTTGATGTGTATCCCAGTGAAAAAGAAGCGCGAGCAGTGGCGGAAGAGAATGCGGAAAATCAACGTCAAACTCGTCTACAACAGGCCATGTCATCCCGTCGTGTTACTTTGAGTACCTTATCCGCTCAGGCTCAAGAGGGAGAGTTGAAAGAACTCAATCTCATTCTCAAAGCCGATGTTCAGGGCTCGGTTGAAGCCATTTTAGGCTCCCTGGAACAGTTACCTCAAGATGAGGTGCAAATCCGCGTCTTACTAGCCTCTCCAGGGGAAGTAACAGAAACCGATGTGGATTTAGCGGCCGCCAGTGGTGCAGTTATTATTGGCTTTAATACAACTCTAGCCAGTGGTGCGAGGGCTGCAGCCGATCATGAAGGGGTGGATGTACGTGAATACGATATCATCTATAAACTTCTGGACGACATTGAAGGTGCAATGGAAGGTTTACTCGAACCCGAAGAGGTAGAGTCACCTCTTGGACAAGCTCAAGTGCGGGCTGTCTTCCCTGTGGGGCGGGGTGCTGTTGCTGGTTGTTATGTTCAGTCTGGTAAGGTGGTTCGTAACCGTCTTATTCGCGTCCTGAGAAATGATAATGTGGTTTATCAAGGAAGCCTTGATTCGTTAAAACGGATCAAGGAGGATGTCCGAGAGGTTAATTCTGGTTATGAGTGTGGGATTGGTGTGGATAAATTCAATGGTTGGCAAGAAGGCGATATCATTGAAGCCTACGAAATGGTCATGAAACGCCGAACCTTAGCTGGAAAATCTAATTAAAAACACAAAAACCTCTGTGGGTAACAGAGGTTTTTGTCTAGTTTCTTTATAACATCATTGAATAACCCTACCGTGTAGACGGGTAGGGATTCTTTATGCGTAAAACGCACTCGTCGTATCCAACTGCCTCTAATACCTCACCCTAGAGGGTTTGGCTTTACTTTCTTTTCTTCTCTCTTATGAGAGACTTAGCCGAAGCTAATCGGGTTTGTTGGTTAGCTTAGTTTCGACTCCTGACTATCTTCCCTATTTTTAGTAGGTACTAGGCGGTTGTGTCCCTGTATTGCAACAGTGCCTTTATCGTTGTTATAGCTTAATTTTTTTTTTAATGGACGCTTTGCGGTGTCCTGAGTGCGTAATTCCGAGGAAACCTCGGAATTACGCACTCGCTTTACATTTTGGTCGCCATTCATCCCTAACTTTTAGAAGATTAGGGTATTCTTGCGACATCAGGATAAATCTTTTTAGTCAATTAATCAATCACCCAAAACCCATTTTTGCGCCAATACTGTTCTTTCAGGGCAGTTTCTAGTTGGCTGTTGACAATCAAGCCTTTTTCTAGCAGCAGTTCACCCAAACGATTATTTTGAAACGTTTGAAGACCAATGGCTTCTTCTAGTTGCTCGGAAGAAATCCACTTTTTTTGGAGTAAAATTTGACCTAACTGCATAAGCTTATCAGAGCATTGCTCGGAACAACATCAAACAACTATAGTTGAATATACCTAAGACTTATATCATACTTTATTCAAAATTTGCAAGATTTGACCTAAAGATTACAGGAAAACTTTACATAAAATTACAGTAACTTTAAAATTGAGCCCAATTTAAAGAGTCAAGGAAAAATGTTCCTTGACTCTCCTGAACGCTCCACCAACTAAATCACAGATTATAGATGGGGACTACGCAAAAAATTTTGTTCAAATTAGGTTATGGGATGTTTAGCAAAAAGGCCATTAGGCTTCAGGTGTGGTACGGGTAGTTACGTCACCCACCTTAGCAAACAGACCCCATTCCACTTGCTCTTCAAGATCAGGATCAACACCAGCAAATACGTCACGGTACAGAGTACGAGAACCGTGCCAAATATGACCAAAGAAGAAGAGAAGGGCAAATACTGCGTGTCCGAAGGTAAACCAACCTCTGGGACTGGTACGGAATACACCGTCAGAGCCAAGGGTTTCACGGTCAAAGGTAAAGGGTTCCCCTAACTGTGCTTTACGAGCAAACTGCTTAACATCAGCCGCATTGGTGAAGGTTTGACCATCTAAAGCACCGCCGTAGATGGTAGCAGTTACACCAGTTTGTTCAACACTAAGTTTAGACTCTGCCCGACGGAAAGGAATATCCGCACGAACAATACCATCTGAGTCTGTTAAGACAATGGGGAAGGTTTCAAAGAAGTTAGGCATCCGACGAACGTTTAAAATACGACCATCGCTATCCTTAAATACGGGATGTCCTAACCATTCTTGAGCGATACCATCACCACTATCCATCGCACCAGTACGGAATAAACCACCTTTGGCGGGGCTATTACCGACATAGTCATAGAAGGCTAATTTTTCAGGAATTTTTAACCAAGCTTCTGATAAGCTATCACCCGCAGCCACATTGGCTTCAACACGACGCTCGATTTCTTGTTGGAAGTAACCGTTATCCCACTGATAACGAGTCGGTCCAAAGAGTTCGATGGGGGTAGTAGCGTTGCCGTACCACATGGTTCCAGCCACTACGAAAGCAGCAAAGAACACAGCAGCAATACTACTGGATAATACTGTTTCGATATTACCCATTCTTAGGGCCTTGTAGAGGCGTTCTGGGGGTCTGACGGTTAAGTGGAACAGACCCGCAATAATACCCACAACACCGGCAGCAATGTGGTGAGCGACCACTCCCCCTGGGTTAAAGGGGTTAAAGCCTGCTGGACCCCATTCCGGTGACACTGGTTGGACATGACCAGTCAAACCGTAAGGATCGGATACCCACATCCCTGGTCCCCACAGTCCGGTCAGGTGGAAAGCACCAAAACCGAAGCAAAGAAGTCCAGATAAGAAGAGGTGAATACCGAACATTTTGGGTAAGTCTAAGGCTGGTTCTCCGGTACGAGCATCAACAAATAACTCTAAATCCCAGAATACCCAGTGCCAAACGGCTGCTAAGAAAAGCAAACCAGATAAGACAATGTGAGCGGCGGCAACGCCTTCAAAAGACCAGAAACCAGGATTGACACCAGTTTCTCCGGTGACACTCCAGCCACCCCAAGATCCGGTGACTCCTAAACGGGCCATAAAGGGAAGAACGAACATCCCTTGTCGCCACATAGGGTTAAGAATGGGATCACTGGGATCAAAAATTGCTAACTCATAAAGAGCCATTGAACCTGCCCAACCAGCTACGAGGGCAGTGTGCATTAAGTGGACGGAAATTAAGCGTCCTGGATCATTTAGAACAACTGTGTGGACTCGATACCAAGGTAGTCCCATTGACTACTCTCCTCCTTTTGAGAATATGTCTACTTCGACGTTTTTT
>JASJEA010000315.1 GCA_030064935.1 Crocosphaera sp.
ACGAACATCTTTTGCAAATACTAATTTAGGTGTCAACTTATCATAGGATTTTAATGAGGTTAACACTTCCTTGGCGTATTCTCCAGCCGGTACACTTTTAGGATCACCTAAAGCAATCCTGTCGAGATTAGCAGTGGATAAATTTTCAAAACTAACAGCTTTTTGACTGTCTTTGGGAGTTACTAAAACAACTTCATTCTCTAATAAATTTTTACGAGTTTCTACTAACAAAATGTCTTTTTTTTGTAGTGCATTCATCTGTTTAGGAGAAGCTGAAATAAAGATATCGCTAGGCGCACCTTGTTCAATTTGTCGTTGCAGAGAGCCAGAAGAACCAAAGTTATAAATAATATCTACATTGGGGTTTTCTTCCTCATAAATAGATTGAACATCTTTCATTGCATCTTGTACACTAGCTGCAACCGATACTATTAAAGTTACTTTGGGCGCATTTTGTTGATTAGAATTTGATGCGGTACAAGCTGTTAACAAGATCGCTAATACTAAAGAAAAAATTTGTCTTCTTGTCATGTAAATTAATTATACAATAAAGTTTAACTAGAGGTCATAGTAAAGGAAATCATGGGAAAGATTCGCAAAAATTAATCATAGTTTAATATTCTGATTATTTATAAACTTATATTGATATAACCTTTGATTTAATTATAGTAAATAAATCCAGTATCTACGTTTAAAATCTAGATAGTAACACAAACTTTTAGGTTATAGCAATAAATATTCTTTGGTTATATTGTTTACGATTCAAGTCTAAATGGGATAGGGTTATAAATAAAAATGATAAAAACTCGAAAAATATCAAAACATAAACTAGAATAGGAGTTAAGCAATAACTTAACATTCATGGAGAGATAAATTTGAGTGAGATTGATATAATATGGAAATCTCAGGCAAATTTATTATTTGTTAATCATGTCAAACAATGATCATAAACCTTCTCGTCTTTTTGATTTTGGCTGTTTGGTAGAAATTCTGATTTTTATCTTGATTTTTGGTGGAGGATATTGGTGGTTTTTTGAAAAAAATAATTATAATTTATCTGAATTGTTAGCTGATAATCCTATCGCTATTCAATTGGGAGAAACCTTCCCCAATTTACCACTTCCTCGACAAAAACAAACGCCGCCGTCAGAGAATAAAGCCCCAACTACTCCATCACCTTTACCGATTTCATCGCCAAAAAATAAAACCCAACCCATTATCCCTGATAGTAATCAGCCTAACACAAAACCTGTTGAACCAAAGATACAGACTTCTCCTCAAAACAATACTCAACCTGTTACACCTGATAACGATAAACCTGAGACGAAACCTTCTCCGAAAAAGATATCAACTCCTTGGGAAAAGAAAAAAATACGAGGCATTTATTTAAGTCGTTATCAAGTAACTAACAACGCAGGAGAAGCAACCATTCGCCAACGAGTTAAATACTATAAAAGTCAGGGATTTAATACGATTATTCATGGTGTGTGGGGAAATGGTTGTACCATGTATAAAAGTCAAGTTATGCAAGACACTTTAGGCTATAATAGTTGTCCAAATAACTTTAATTCACAGTGGTTAAATTGGTTAATTGATGAAGCACATAAACAGGGAATGGAAGTTCATGCTTACTTTGAAAAAGGGATAAAAATTGATAAAAATAGTCCTATTTTTGATAAAGCAATTGAAAACAAATGGTTAGTTCCTGGGGTAGATAGGACCTACAGTAATATCGAACATTATGTCTTAGACGTAGAAGTTCCAGAAATCGCCAATTTTTTCACCAATATTGTCGTAGAATTCGTCAAAAAATATCCCACAATTGATGCCATACAATGGGATGATTATTTAGGTTATCATGCAGAATTACCAGGGAAAGTCGATCGAACTGCTAAATTAACAAACTTTACCCAAAAGATGATTACAGAAATGAAAAAAGCTAACAATTCAGTGAGTTTTGATCTTAGTCATCATAACCCTTATTGGTCAAAAAGATACTTTGCTGCCGACTGGGAAAATTGGTCAATAGATAGAGCCTTTATTCAAGCCTACAATGAAGATAATTTTCAGGCAGAATTAGACTATGCTAAAAAATATGATGGTATTGCTATTACCGATCAACAATTACATCGTCTGCAAGAATTAGCTAATAATGAAAATATTGATAGTGTATTAGTATTTCCCCTCTCAGGAAAACCAGAAGAAACGGCTTCGCGTGTCAAAAAAAGTTTTGATAAATAACAAGAACTAACCAGAAGAATTAATAATCATTTTTAGAAAATAATTATTATTAAGAGAAGCCAATAATCTAGATCATGATTAATACCGTGATTGAGAATAAACAGTTACATAATTAACATTTTTTGCATTTACTTATACACAGTTAAAAATTAATTAAATTTTTAAATATGAAGAAAAACCTAGATTACAATGAACAGACAACATGAGATAGGACATCTTCAAAAAATAGGGTTAATGACCCTATAAATAAGGGTTATAAGTTTGTGGAGAATTTCTCGATGAAACAATTACCCAGTCAAATTCTATTAAGTAATGTTACTTGATAGGGACGAAAAAACGAAGAAGAGTTTAAGGTTTCCTCTTAACTCGTAAATAACCCTGAAAATACTAACAACAAACTTTTAACCCATAAGTGAAAGCAAGGAAGGTTAAACATGATAAAAATCGCAGTTCCAAAGGAAAGTGACTTAGGAGAATTGCGAGTTGCCCTCGTCCCTGATACCGTTGCCCGTTTTATTAAACTAGGGTTTGAAGTTTTAGTACAATCTGGTGCAGGACAAGGTGCCCACTTTACCGACAGCGAATATGAAGCTGCCGGAGCCACCATTATTAATTCACCCCAAGAACTATGGGGGGCTGCCGATATTCTCCTCAAAGTTGCGCCTCCAGGGGAACAACAAGGGGAACAGGAAATGAACTGGCTTAAACCTAGTTCTACCTTGATCAGTTTTCTCAACCCCCTAGCTAACCCCGAATACATCCAAGCCTTAGCGCAACGGAAAATTAATGCCTTTAGCATGGAGATGATCCCCCGTACCAGTCGCGCCCAAAGCATGGACGCACTCTCATCTCAAGCCAATATTGCCGGGTATAAAGCAGCCTTAATCGCTGCTGCTTCCTTACCCCGTCTCTTCCCCATGATGACAACCGCCGCAGGAACCATCCCCCCTGCTAAAGTGTTGGTCATTGGTGCAGGGGTAGCCGGTTTACAAGCGATCGCCACAGCGAGACGGTTAGGGGCGGTTGTGGAAGCCTTTGATGTGCGTGCGGCGGTGAAAGAAGAAGTGCAGAGTGTGGGGGCTAAATTTATCGAGATCCCCATCGAAGAAGACACCGCCACCAATCAAGGTTATGCCAAAGAAGTTGGCCAAAGCACTCAAGAAAAAATTCGTCAAGTGCTAACGGAACATATTAAAAAATCCGATGTGGTTATCACCACTGCCCAAGTGCAAGGAAAACGCGCCCCTTTGATCGTCACCGAGGAAATGGTGGGTGAAATGAGCTCAGGAGCAGTGATTGTGGACTTAGCCGCCGGACAGGGTGGTAACTGCGCTTGCACCGAAGCCGGTAAAGATGTCTATTACAACGGTGTCACAATTATTGGACCGTTGAACTTACCTTCTACCCTACCCGTAGACTCCAGTAAAGTGTACGCTAAAAACCTTTTAACCTTGGTGAAATATTTGGTTAAAGACGATGCCATTGACTTCAACTTTGAAGACGACATCGTAGGTGGAACCTGTGTCACTTATGAAGGAGAGATTCGCAACGAACGGGTTAAAAATGCTCTTGCTACCCTAGTTCAAGCTTAAAGAATGAAGAATGCAGAATGCAGAATCTTTAATTAATTCTAAATTCGCGCATTCTAAATTCTAAATTTTTAACTCATACAAGTTAGGAGCAACATTATCGATGACGACTGGATTATTAATTGGTTTAGTGGTGTTCGTCTTAGCCTCTTTTGTGGGGTTTGAGGTGATCAACAAAGTACCTCCCACTTTGCATACTCCCCTCATGTCTGGAGCAAATGCTATCTCCGGTATTGCCGTAGTTGGGGCCTTACTGATTGCTGGACCCAAGGAATGGAATATTACCGTCATTTTAGGCTTAGTGGCTGTGGTTTTAGCTACAGTCAACGTCGTCGGTGGCTTTTTAGTAACCGATCGTATGTTGCAAATGTTCAAGAAGAAGGGAGCATAATTGAAGATGAACGATACCTTATGTACTGACGTTCTTTCTGGTTTAACCACTGGCATAGAACTCACTTACTTAGTGGCTGCCGCCCTCTTTATTGTGGGCTTAAAACAGTTAGGATCACCCGCAACCGCCCGCCGAGGCAATATCATCGCTGCGGTGGGGATGTTCTTTGCTATTATTGCAACTTTAATCAATCAATCAGTGATCAACTACCAGATGATTCTCGTTGGAGTGATCATCGGGTCCATTATTGGGGCGATCACCGCTCAAAAAGTGGCCATGACTGCCATGCCCCAGATGGTGGGTATTTTCAACGGTTTAGGGGGTGCAGCCAGTGCCTTAGTTGCCGTTGGAGAGTTTTGGCGTTTATTGGACACAGGAAACGGCATTCCCTTTGATGCGACGTTAGTGGCTATTCTAGGGGTGTTTATTGGTGGTGTCACCTTAACCGGTAGTTTACTCGCCTTTGCTAAGTTACAAGGGTTAGTAAGTGGTTCTCCTGTTACGTTCCCCTTACAACAACCTTTCAATATTCTACTGTTCTTATCCTTTATCGCAGGAAGTGTTTACCTGTTCATCGATCCTGCTAACCCAGAGGTATTTTTGGGGTTAGTGGGTTTATCCTTAGTATTTGGTGTATTATTCGTTCTACCTATTGGTGGGGGCGATATGCCAGTGGTTATCTCCCTGTTAAACTCCTTCTCAGGTTTAGCTGCTAGTGCTGCTGGTTTCATCTTAATGAACAATATGCTCATCGTCGCTGGTGCGTTGGTGGGTGCATCCGGTATCATCTTAACGGAAATCATGTGTAAAGCCATGAACCGTTCCTTACTTAGCGTTTTATTCGGTGCCTTTGGTAGTGCCGGAGGAACCGTAGCTGGTGGTTCTGGCGATGGTACAGATAAAACTGTACATTCCATTGACCCCGAAGAAGGTGCGATGATGTTAGGTTATGCCCGTTCTGTGGTTATTGTACCTGGGTATGGTATGGCAGTAGCGCAAGCACAGCATACCGTTAGAGAGTTGGCTAACCAACTAGAAAAAATGGGCGTTGAAGTTAAATATGCTATTCACCCCGTTGCTGGACGTATGCCTGGTCACATGAACGTTTTATTAGCAGAAGCTAACGTTCCTTATAACCAGTTACACGACATGGACGACATCAACCCTGAGTTTGAACAGACTGATGTTGCCTTGGTTATTGGTGCTAATGACGTGGTTAACCCTGCTGCTAGGGCTGATCAAAGTAGTCCTATTTTTGGAATGCCTATCTTAGAAGTAGATCGCGCCCATCATACCATCGTTATTAAGCGTGGTTTAAGTACAGGGTTTGCTGGTGTAGATAACGAGTTATTCTACGAGAATAAAACCATGATGCTCTTTGGTAGCGCACAAGATATAGTTTCTAAGTTAGTGTCTGAAGTTAAGCAACTGTAATTGTTTTAACTCAGTTCAATAACTAATGTTATACCTCCCTGTTTATTAATGGGGAGGTATAATTGTTGGGATATTGATTTAATTTAAACCTATGCGAGTACATTACTTAATTAAGTATCTTTTATCTTCTGTGTTAGTTATCGGACAATCTTCTTTAGTCTTAGCAGAAAATACCTGTTTTGTAGATGATAATTTATCAGCAACAGAGCAAATTGAGGTTGAAATCACAGAACTTGTTGAATATACTGATAAAGAAGTTAATGCACTTATGCAACAAGGAAGACATGATGAATCTACTACTTTATTAGAAAAAATTGCAACTATTAATAGCAAAAAAAAGGATATAACTGAATCAAATGTAGGGTATTATTTAGAGGAAATTGCTAAAATTTATCAATCACAAGGGAATTATGTAAAAGCAGAAGAACTTTATTTACAAAATATAAACTATTTTCGTCAAGCTTTTACTGATGCTCTAGAAAGAATTGAAAAAGGAAGTCTTGAAGGTAATCAACAAATTCAAGAGTTGTTAACTCAAGTAGATACTCTAGCTAGAAACCCCGATAGACTCACTATGCAAATACAACGATTAAGTCAAGCTATAGA
>JASJEA010000316.1 GCA_030064935.1 Crocosphaera sp.
CGGTTTATTTGCTGGTCGCAATTCCCCTCCCGCTAACATTCGTATAACGGGAGACCCCTTGCGACATTAAGTTGGACTATAGTTTTAATCGCTTACTTCTAACCTAGATTTACGATTCTCTAACCAAAAGGTCATAACAATCCATCCAATGACTAAAATTAAAGCAAGAACACCAAATTGGGTGATCCAATGAATTAATTGGGGTAAGGGGACTAATCTGCCCACAAAAAAGGATAATGTCACCATAATTAAAGCCCAAACTGTAGCCCCTCCCAAATTACAGAGTAAGAAGCGGTAATAAGGCATTTGAGCAATACCCGCAATGGGACCGGCAAAAATTCTTAATAAGGTAACAAAACGTCCGAAAAAGACTGCTTTGGCCGCATTTTTACTAAACTTAGTCCTAACCTCTTCTAATTTTCTCGAAGATATATTGAAAAAACTTCCTACCCTCAGCAGTAGGGGCCAACCGCCGAATCTTCCGATCCAATAACCAAAGTTATCCCCAATAACCGCTCCTGCGATCGCACTTCCTAAAACAGTCCAATAGCCTAATTCTCCACTACCGGCTAAAAATCCGCCTACAATGGTTATAGTTTCTCCAGGGATGGGAATACCTGTATTTTCTAAAGCAATACCAATAAATACAGCCCAGTAACCGTATTGATGGGCAATTTCTTGAATGTTTTCCAGTGACAGAACTTCCAGTGACATTGAGGCTCAGCTTTACAAAGGTTTACGTTATATTCATATCTTGACTTAAACCTCTAACAACTGTCAAAGAGAAAATCTAGAAAAGCCGCTTTTTATCTAAGATGTTAACATCTCCCAGTCTTATGGTTTAGTTGCGCCACTAGGAGATGTTAATTGATTTATTGGGAATTCTTCTCAGTCAAAATCTCCCATGCTGCTTTGCTTGCTTCATTCAGGCGATCGCCAAAACTGGTTGCCTCTTTAACAACATTATTCCATTCTTTGACGATACCATCCCAATCTTTTTCCACCTCCTTTTGAACTTGTTGCATTGCTTCTTCAATTCGTTGAGGATCAAAGAGTTTACGATTTTCGATATCTTCGCGAATGCGGCGAACGGTTTCTAAGTAGTTTTCACGGGCTAACTCTCCCGCTTCTTTGGCTTCAGAAAAGGCTTTGCTTCCAATGGCTTCAATGAGGGCAGTGGTTTGTTGTTGAATTTCATTATCTGAGACAACTTCAGGGGTAATTGCTGTTTCTTCGCTATCTTGGGAGACAATAGCAGTTTTGTCGGGTACTTGAGATTCAATGGTCATATCAATTTTACTCCTCTAGGGAAAACTAACTGCAAGTTACTGCAAAATTATTTCTATGATAAAAGAGGATCAAAAAACTCCTGACTTCGTTAAGGTAAAATTAGGTTTCCTTGTTGTTGTTTTTTCTGATAGTTTTTTAGCCACTGATAATATTTCACCGGGTTTTGATAAGTTATCCAAGCAAGTAGTAAACTGGTGCTTAGAAAAATAAGTATCATTAGTGGTTGCCATGAAGCAATGGTAAAAATAAGTGCAAAACTAATCCCTGAAATACTCACAAGAGCTAAGCTGGAAAGGAGATAAGAGAGAGCAAAGGTTTTTCTGAAAGATTGCCAGATTGTTTGATTATTCTTTCGTTTAGATTTCATAAATCTTTGCAATAATCCTCCCAGGAATAAACCGATGGCAATAGTAATCAAGACTTGAAGAAGATTGGTGATTAAAGAAGCAAGTTGCATTTGGAGAACAACTGCACTGTTAATCATGTTTAAGTAAACGCCTAAAAAACCTAATAAAGCTAAGGGTAAGGCGGTGGATAGTAATCCTAAATGAAGATTTCTCCAGGTTATTTTCAAGCCACTAAAAGCACTTATTATAAATAAATATACTGTTGATAAACCAGTTAGCCAATCTTGTTGGCTGGTTAATTTTAAAGTAATCAAAATATTTATTAACCAAGGAAACAGTAACCATAAAAAAACTTGTTGAACCTTGATTTTAGTTAAAGAAGCTGTGAAAATCTTAAGCGGTAAAATATAGTTTACTTCTTCATCTTCATAAGTATGGAGAGAGATTTGACGTTCATAAACACTATTAGTCATCAATTGTTGAGTATCAATATTTAAGGTAATTCGTGATCGCTCTCTTTGAAATTGAGAGGGCATAATTTTCAACCAAGGATGAGAATCTACTCCCAGATAAGGATCGTTAGGATGGGGAATAAACTCCCAAATTCCTGTTTTAACTTTTCTGGGAATTAATTGTTTGGTTTTTAAGATTTTAAGAATAGGTTCATTGATTTTATTTCCCTGTATTATTAAAGGTAATGAGCGTAATAAAACTTCTTTTCTATAATCAATATTAATTATTTTTAGGGCATTGTAAGCTAGTTTAGCACTAGGATATCTTTCTTGGTAATTGATTTTAACCAACTTTTCTAACCAATAAATAAAAGCAGAATTAATTGCGGGAAGTTTATCTTGATAAGTCAATATATTTTCTTCATTAATAAGGTGATCAATATGGGTAGAATTGGTGCCAGTAAGTAAACAAATTAAAGTCACACCTAAACCATATAAATCTGTTGCTTTGCTTAAGGTTTTATTATAAATTTGTTCTGGAGCCATAAATCCAAAAGTACCAGCAGCTACACTGCTTTTTGATCGTTCTTGGTTAGCAAAACAAGAGAGCCCAAAGTCAATTAAATAAGTGTTTAAATCTTCATCAATTAAAATGTTTTCTGGTTTAATATCTCCGTGAGTAATAGGGGGATGTTGTTGTTGGAGATAGATCAAAATATCCAGAATATTTAGGGCAATTTTTCTAATGTCTTCTGGTTGAAAACTGCGAGAAATAGCCAGAGAATCTGCAGGAATATATTGTTGTACTAAACAAAGACTTTTCTCCGTTTCAAATGAATCTAGATATCGAGAAATATAAGTATGATTGAGAGATTTTAAAACATTTATTTCTTTTTCATACTCTTTAATTTTTTGCCATTTTACTGTATTTAGAAACTTAAATTCTTTAATAATAACCTGTTCATCAACTTGACTATCATTAGCTAAATAAGTCACTCGATTAGCTACTTGATGCTGATTTAAGATCCTAATAATTTCATATCTTTGATTATTCATAATTAACCCTGTATTCTATCTAGGATTGATTTCTTGTATTTATTCTGGATTTTATGCCGATAGTGTTGATACGTTTTAATAATTATGCTTATCATTAAAGCTGTCACAACTAGAGTCCAAAAAATATTACTAGGTGTGGGAAAACCATTGGCTATGGGATTAAGTTTGAAAACAAGAAAATTTAAACTAAAAAGTTCAATTAAAGTTAACTTTAAAGCAGTTTTTTTCAATAAACCAGATTGTTTAGTTTCTTTAAATAAGAATCCAGCAACTTGTCCCAAAATCAAGTAACCTGATGTAATAAAAACAATAGCAATTAAAGCCATGATAAAGTGCTTATTTTGAGAAAACAAAAATAAACAAAAATATCCCTGAGACGAAAGAATTATAACAATAGGAATTATTAATCCTTGCCAGTAAAATTTATGCTTTAATCCAGTTCTTATACCCAATAAAAACCAAACAAAAGCAACCATTAAATTTAAACATCCTAAAAGCTTAGAGTTTCCTATATTAATAGAATAGTAAGAGGATATTCTCATTAAATCATTGACAGTATTATCTTGCAAAGATGCCTTGAAAAAAATCAAATTATATTGGGAGTAGAGGCTGAAAAAGAATAACGGTATTAAAGAAGCAAATAAAGAAGCAACAATATCATTTATTTTGGGTAAATCTAATTTGCCAGACTTAATAGTAACTTCGATAATTTTTGGTTCTAAACCGTTATTAATCGTTAAACTAATCTGACGATGGTAAACTTTATTGGCCAGTAATTGACTGGTGTCTACCTCAACATTACAACTATGAAAATTACCATGAAAAGAAGGTGAAGAAATATGAATCCAATCCTGTTCAGGAGGATCGTTAAGATGAGGAATAACTTGCCATTCACCATGAAGTAAAGTAGTAGAAACTAAATTTTTAACTTTAATAGTTTGGCTGAGAATTTCCCCTAAAACCTTTCCTTGAAAATCAAGAAAATTTTGACTTAAAACCACATCTGGACTAACATTAACATTGATGTTAACTAAAGCTTCTTTAGCCAGATTAGCCGAAGCAAAACGTTCTGTAAGCTTGGGATTTACTAACTTTTTTAACCATTGATAAAAGGCGCGACTATAGAGATGATAATCAAGCTCAAAATCAAACCTTCCTGTCTCATCAATAAGCTGTTCAACATCCGTTGATTTTGTGTGAGTAGCTAAACAAATTAAAGTAGAACCTAACCCATAAATATCCGCCGCCGTGGTTAACTTCTTATTATAAATTTGTTCAGGAGCCATAAAACCAAAAGTTCCCGCAGCTACACTGCTCAAAGCTAAATCATTACCACCAATACGAGCTAAACCAAAATCAATTAAATAGACATTTAAAGCCTCATCAACGAGAATATTCTCCGGTTTAACATCTCGATGAATAATAGGAGGTATTTGTGTTTGTAAATAAATCAATATATCTAATAAATTCAGCGCAACTGTTTTAATCTGCTCAGGGCTATATTGACTAAATTGAGATAAATTCTGTGCTGCTTTATACTCCTGAACTAAACAAAATCCAAACTCACTTTTAAAAGAATCTAAATAAAGCGGAATCCCTGAATGAGATAAATTTTTGAGAACTTTAATTTCTTGTTCATGTTGTTGATATCCTGACCAATTTTCCTCATCAATAAATTGAAAACATTTAATCACAACCGGTCGTTTTTCCTTAATATCAATCGCTTTGTAGGTAATACGACCTCCTTGATAGTTATAACCCAATTCTTCAATAACCTGATAGCCCTTCTCAGAAAAGTCAGGGACTGGGATCATTGCTGTCATAATAGTTTGTAGGATAAAAAGACTACTGATTTAAGAGTGCCCAAAAACCATCGATCATCAACACTTTTTAGACTTGTTGTGCCTTTTCCACCACTCCCCCAGTGGGAACGATTTAAGATAGAATAGCGTCTCATGAAACTGATAGGGTTGGCTGGCTTGATGACTATGCTTCAGTTTAAAATTCAGTCGGATAGTGATATTCCGGCCTCTAAACAATTGTTTGATCAGATTCGGTTTGCGATCGCCTCTTCGCAATATCCTCCCGGCCATCGTTTGCCCAGTACCCGTCAATTAGCCACCATCACAGGATTGCACCGCAACACCATCAGTAAAGTTTATCAACAACTCGAAGAAGCCAGTTTAGTTGAATCTGTTGCTGGCTCAGGCATTTATGTCAAAGCGCAAGGTAATGAAGAGATATTGTTACCTGAATCCCCCTTATTCAGTCAATACCCCAATCAAAGTCAACTCATTCAGAAAACCCTCGATGAGTTACTTAGAGACGGTTTAACCCTCTCTCAAGCAAAAGAATTATTTTTAGCTGTGATTGATTGGCGTTTACACTGTAGCGCAGAGGTGTTAGTAACAGTTCCCAGTCGAGATATGGGAGCCGGACAACTCATTTTACAAGAACTAGAAAAGGCCTTAGCCATTCCCGTACAATTAGTGCCCATGGAAGAGTTGGAGCAACGATTGTCTCAAACTAAGCCCGCTACAGTTGTTACCAGTCGTTACTTTCTTCAAGAAGCAGAAGCAATCGCCTCTATTTATGCCACCCGCGTTCTTCCCATCGATATCTACGATTATGGTAAAGAACTGGCAATTATCAAAGAACTTGCCAGAGATACCCGTTTAGGTATTGTCAGCTTAAGTCCGGGGATTATTCAGGTAGCAGAAATCTTGATCCACAGTTTGCGAGGAGATGATCTATTATTAATTTCGGCTCAAGTCAGCGATCGCCGTCAGTTATTAAATTTAGCCCGCTCTGCACAAATCATTATCAGTGATCCGGCCAGCTATCCTCTAGTCAAAGAAGCTATTTTAACCGTGAGAGACGACTTAATTCGTCCGCCGGATGTACTATGTTCTGAATATTATATAGGGGAGAAATCGATTAATCTCTTGAAACGGGAATTAGGACTTGGTTGATTGGTTTTTAGCTAGATAATGGAGATGGCATGAAAGAGCCCGACACAAACCAAGAAATTTACTGTTTCTCTTGACATCTCCTTTGGTTGAAACACAAAGGATTATAAGCGGATGTTGTGAAGGTGGTTAAAAACACACCTTCACAACGCTTACGATATAATTTATTTAAGTTTTTATACAAATCATACCGTTTTGGGAG
>JASJEA010000317.1 GCA_030064935.1 Crocosphaera sp.
CTGCTGCTGAAGGAGGGGAAGTCAGACCAAAAGGTGGGCGCAAGTCTGTCTTGAGGCATTCCCCTGTGAGTTCAGAAGCCCCAACTATACCGATAGGTTAGTTGGGGTAGTTCACTGTAGTCTTTTTTGATTAAGACGAACCTGTGGAAGATTTATCAAAAATTTAAGATTGTCTGAAGGTTTGTTCACTTATGTTTCTTGTAACCTCAATGGGTAGGGAATAGTCACCATAAATTGGTTGTTACCATTAATCTTTACATTAATGCACAAAACTTAACTAAACTTAATACGGAGGTAGTAAAACGTGATGAAGTGTCGGTATATTCCTAAATTTCCTTATCATTTAATGGCCCTTTACCAAGTTTTTTAATAAAGATTTAAGATTTTGTGACATTACCCCCTAGACAAACAAAAAGGACTTATTGTAAAAAAAGAGCAAGCATAACAAATCAAACTCTAGGATTCGTCTTGCTGTACTAATTGGGAGATGGCCACTGTGTCTAACTTATTTCGTTCCCTATTCTTAAGCGTCTTACTCAGCTTTGTTAGCCCTCTGTTGATTGTTGGCAGTATTTTGGGGGCTTTCTTAGCGGTTAGTTATGTTCCTGGAATCGCCTTACTCGGACAAATAGGACAAGATCAGATTTTGGGATTTCTGTCGGTGTTTGGGGAAGGATACCCCATACAGGGATTATTAACCATTGGCATCACTTGTGGAATGGTTGGCGGTTTATTTGATGTCTTCAACTTCTACTTGTATCAAGATATCCGTAGTCACTAAGTTTGGGTATCCTAAACTATCACAACGTTTAAGCTGACCCTTTACACGGGACACTCCTAAGATATTACCCAATTTTTGAGAAGTTTGATGACATCGAACTCAGATATGTGGTGGAAAAAAGCTAATTGAAGCATATCGATAAGGTTGAGATGTAATTTATTCTAGACACCCTTTCCCTCCTCTAGAAAATCTTATAGTGGCACTGAAAATATCTTTTGATTGCCAAACTCTACAGCTTTGACCTGCACGATCATAACCTACTTCTATGAAATATGCTTTCTCAGGTCTGTCATAAAATTGACGTATTACTTTGATGGCAACACCACCACTAATCAGTTGAGTTGCTACAAGTTCTATATCCGCGTCTGAAACTTCAGAACCAAACCAAATTGCATTGGTTGAATTTGTACAATCTCTTCCTGAACACTCTACATCTTGTACTGATTGAAATCCATGGTCTTGTGTTTCTAATTGTCTTAACTTAGTAAATAATTCTGGCCTATCTATCTTAGAAGCCTTTTTAAAATAAAATATTGATATCTTTTTTCTGTTTTCTTTTGCTAACAAGTCTTCCGCAGCTTCTGAAGTGGAGCTTCGTGGTTTTTCTACTGCTAGAAGAAGGGTCTCTAATTTTGCATTAGCATCATTTAATTTTTCAGTTGTAGTGTTTAATTGGCTATTAGTTTCTTTTAATTTTTCAGTTGTACTGTCTAATTGACTATTAACATCATTTAATTTTTTATTAATAGAATCTAGTTCAGCATTAGCTGTGTCTAATTTTCTCTGAGCATCATCTGTATTTTGATTATTTTCCTGATTTTGTTTAATTTGGAAACCACAAATTATGAGAGAAATGATTGTTATAAAAACAATCATTATATATTTCCGATTTTGATTAGATTCATTTGAATCTAAATATGTACCTAATGCACCTATTAGACCAAGCAAGCACACAAGTATTGGTAAAGCGAATGTTGTCATTAATCCATTAATAATTGTGAATTCACATTAAAATATAATCGATTTTACTTTTTTAGTCAATATATGTTATTTAGAAGAACTAAGAAATGAAATAGATAAAAAAGAGGACAATGATCATTGCCCTCATGCTCGTAGATAGTTATAAATGACTTTTGTTAAATTTCTCTGACAACAGGCTGATTGTCAATAATTTCCCCCACTAAAACAACATCGGTGACACCGACAAATAAGCCATTTTCTAAAACGCCAGGAATATTATTAATGGTTTTTTCCAAACTTGCTGGATCGTCGATACTGTCAAATTTAACATCGATCACCAAATTTCCTTGATCCGTCACTACAGGACCAGCTTTTTTTACCCCCATGCGTAACTCAGGCTTGCCCCCCAATTGCTCTAACTTACGCATCACTGGAACAACCGCTTTAGGAATCACTTCAACAGGCAATAAGAAAGTCGAGCCTAACCTATCAACCAATTTACCGGCATCAACTACCACAATAAATTTTTCAGCTAGACTGTCAACAATTTTTTCTTGGGTGTGTGCTGCCCCACCCCCTTTAATTAAATTTTTCTGGGGATCAACTTCATCAGCCCCATCTATGGCCACATCAATGCGAGCTACAACGTCTAAGGTACTTAGGGGAATATTGTACTTTCTGGCTAACACTTCGGCTTGAAAAGAGGTTGTCACCCCCACAATGTTCTTTAAATCTCCCGATTGCAATCTTTCACCAATATACTGTATGGCGTAGGCAGTGGTCGAACCTGTGCCTAACCCGACAATAGAATCTGATTTAACCAGGGCGGCGGCTGCTTTACCCACCTCTTGTTTCATAATCACAACCGAATCTGACATGGATAGTTTCCCCAATAACAAATAGTTTGGTGTTATTTTATCCTAATGTCGCCAGAATACCTTATCCTTCTACAAGGTAGGCGATCGCTAATCTGAAAACGTGAGTTGGGTGTTATGATTTTTTAAAGGATAGTGTAAATATTATCTTAGGATCGGGTTTTTCTGATTTAACTAAAAAAGTTGTTAGAATAAAGCAGTTTTTAGAATTAAAAATAGGGGATGATATAGCCTTCAATTAACTATCTCCAGCTACACAATCTATCCCTTATTTTTTTTCTATTCCTTAATTATTAGCAGCAGCCAGCATTTCTTTGATTTCGGCTAACTTATCAGCCCAACGAGGATCGGGTTGAAAGCCTTCATTTCCAGAACTGCCACTTGAGGAAGTTGAACGATTAGAGCGTTTTTTCCCAGCACCTTTTTTGGACTTAGTGGGTGCCGGTTTGCTCTGTGTGTTGCCTTCTTCTGCGTTCTCTTTTCCTTTAGCACGGGGCAGTGCTTTCTCAATTTTAAGCTCATTTTCCATAAAGGATTGGCCATTGTATTTCTCGATAAATGCGTCAGCCTTTTCATCGTCAGGAACGGTGACAAAGGCAAAGCCCCGACATTTACCAGTCTTACGCTCTTTAATAACCTTAATAGAGACAATTTCGCCACCATCGGCAAATAATTCCTCTAAGGTTTGGCGTTCGAGATTGTCTTTAGGCAAATTACCTACATATAAGCGAATAGGCATTTAAGAGATACCTCCTGTAGTTGAGTTGATAAAAAACTTGCTTAACTTCCCTTTTGGGAGTTGTGTTGGCTGATAGGTTAAGTGCGGTAGAGAAGTAACTGTAGCACGAATCCCTACGCAACAAAAAAGACTTGTCAGCCCCTTTTTGGCTTGTGCCATGAAAATCGATTTTCTCTGAACGATACTGCGATCACGGAATTGAATCATTGAGACCTGGCTTTTTCCGATTCTGCTGACGGAAATAGATTGAATGGATAACGCCCTTCTAGATTATTACAGATTGTATCGAAGATTCGTCAAATAATTTTCTAAAAAATCATAAATATTCTCCAACAATTCTAGGGTATCTGCTCTCCCAATAGCAAGTCTGATTGTTAGCCTCCCAGTATATTGTTACCACTTTTGTTCACTTTAAACAACTTTTTTTAAAAAGACTTGCTAAAAATAATATTGTGTGCATAGTTAAACATCACATTTGGGTAATCTAAAGGTTAAGCAGGAACTTTTGTCCCCCGTCATCAGTCTCCATCATCAATACACAAGGTAGACAGGCTGTCAATTTTTTGTTACATTAATTTATAATTAACAGCAGGGTTACACAATAAGTAGTCCTTGAGTTACCGAAAAACCCTAATTATCACAGCTAAGGAGTCATTATGGAAAACACCCCTTCCAATCTAACTTTGGAGCAGCAATTTGAAATGAAACGTATCCGCGACGCGGCTGCAAACATGAGTCGAGAGCAAGCATTGGAATTACTGATACAAGCATCAAGACTATTAATGGTAAAAACCAATGTAGTTCGCAGTCTAGGGAAATAATCTTCTTATTTTCCCTTTATCTATCTCTATCGAATATTAAATTAACTTATGGAGGTTATTATGGATGCCAATGTTTTTGAATTATCCATCGAACAGCAATTTAAGCTTCAATGTTTACACCAAGAGTTCCAGGATCTAGAAAGAGAAGAAGTTATTGATTATTTGCTCGACACCATGCAGCAAATTATGGCCAGAGATAATTTGATCAGGGATTTGATGAAAAACTCTTTATTCTAGTGTCTCTAGATGATATACTCTCCATCTCATGTCAGGCTTCTCTACAGTCCTAGGTTAATGGCGAAGAGGGACAAGGGGTGTCGGGAGATCCATCTGTGATCAAAGCGTCAAGTCATTTTAGTTTTTTCTCTGCCACACTCGAACCATAAGCCCTAAACAAACCAAAATATAACCTGATGTCAGTAAACCGTTGAGATATAGTAGTCGCAACGTCAAATTTTCCGACGTTTGTAAGGAACTAAGCCACAGCAAGCTATAGGCGATCGCCCACACCAGAGTTAGTTGAATGGAAAAGCGACTGACTGACAGGATCTGGCGGCTTCCCTGACGACGATACACTGTCCATAGTGCAGGTACAAAACCAACAACAGGGATAAGATTCGTAATCTTTTGTAACTTTTCTAGTTTTTGTTCTTGAAATGGGTCATGATCGATATTATTCATAGTGCTACCAGTCGCTTCAATGGAAACAGCCTTTGACCGTGACCTCAGTGCCATCATCCTCGCAGGGGGCAAAAGCACCCGTATGGGGAAAGATAAGGCACTATTAAAGATTCAAGGGGCTCCTTTGTTACAACGTACTGCCATCCTGACACAAGCATACGTTGAACGGACTTATATTGTTACCCCTTGGATAGAGCGTTATTCAACCATTTTCCTTCCAGAATGTCATTTATTGCAGGAACAATGTTCATCCGGGGAAACTGAGGGCCCACTTGTTGGCTTTGCTCAGGGGCTACTTCATGTTACAACAAAATGGGTTTTATTGTTAGCCTGCGATTTACCTAACTTAACAAATCTGGCCCTAGAAGAATGGTTACAACAGTTAGATTCTGTTTCTGAGGATGCGATCGCTTGCTTACCTCGTCATCAAAAAGGGTGGGAACCTTTATGTGGATTTTATCGGACTTCAAGTTTAAGTGACTTGGAAAGGTTTATTGAGGGAGGAGGGCGATCGTTTCAGAGATGGTTACAATCCCATCATGTAGAAGAACTTTTCATAAGCGATCGCTCTGTTCTATTTAATTGTAATACCCCTGATGATTTAATCACTGTAAGGAAAGTCAGAATTTCTCGCCTTTCTGACAATTTCTAAGTCAACTTTTAATGATTGAGCGATTATCTCTTCTGCTACTCCTTGCTTTAGAAGAGAATCTATTGTTTGAAAAATAGAAATCTCCGGAGTAATACCCTTGAATTTTCTGTCATCATCCAATTCTTTAAAGGTCATTTCAGGACAATCTGGTTGATTTTGAGAAGCTAATTCAAATAGTTTCTCGCAGTATCCACCTGGACCACCGAGATTATGATCTTTTACAGAGTTAGGGTTACCATGATAAGCGCCTAATCTGATTCTGTTCCCCTCTTGATCAATCCTACGTAAGATATCGAACTTTCCCTTGATCTTATTAAGACGTAGCATACATCCTTCACGGGAATAACGATAAATTAATTCAGGAAAAGGAACATCTGGGACCGGATCATTATCGTTCATAAATCGCCAGTATTTATAGTTTAACCTCTCATTAATAAGATTTCGATAATGACTATTACCAACACGTGGCGCACCAAATGTATAAATTCCAGATACATCGACTCCTTGCTCTAGTAAATAGTTACCAGCAAGAATAGCGATCGCACCGCCTAAACTATGTCCGGTTAACCAGACATTCTTTGCGGATTTTAGTTGTTTCATCACTTCTTTGCGATAGTCTTGGTTCACAAGAAGTGCTTTAAAAGCCCGTAAAAAGCCACGATGCACCCTCGGTTTATTACTGCGAATAACGGATAAAGGGTTCTCATGTTCGTGCGGTTTGTTTGTATAATCAAGTTCACGAGAACGAATTTTTAGATTTATTGCCCAGTCGCCGACTTTTTTTTCGGATCCACGAAA
>JASJEA010000123.1 GCA_030064935.1 Crocosphaera sp.
TCTGAGGTTATTCGTGATTATATTAAGCGTTTACCTAAAGCCGACTCCCTTCGGTCGATTTTTCTGCTGCTTGTCATTCATCTCGCCGTTAACCTGTCGGTGTAACGGGAGTCCTCTGACAACATTTAAGATAGGGATTGATTTGGTTTCTAAAGGGGTTAGTTTAATCCTTCGTTGGTGCTGCTAAGTTTTCTGCGACAGATTGAGGATCTTTGTCGATTGTTTCTGTGGATGGATCAAGATCGATGTCAGGATTGAGTTTTTGTGCTTCAGAAAACTTAGCGATCGCTTCTGGGATTTTTCCTTTTTGTGCCAGTTGTCTTCCTTCTTGGACTTTAGCCGGTGCTGCTAAGATTTGGGCTAAGACTAAGGGCTCTTTGTCGATTGTTTCTGTGGATGGATCAAGATCGATGTCAGGATTGAGCTTTTGTGCTGCTTCAAACTTAGCGATCGCATCTGGGATGTTTCCCTTTTTTGCCAGTTTTTCTCCTTCTTTAACTTTAGCGGGTGCTGCCAATATTTTTGCGAGGGCTAAGGGATCTTTGTGGATTGTTTCTGTCGATGGATCAAGATCGATGTCAGGATTGAGTTTTTGTGCTGCTTTAAACTTAGAAACACCTGTCTCTACATCGCCTCCTTGGGCTATCATTTGACCTTGCCTAACCAGAAACCCGGTTTTTTCAGTCTCATCCCAGTTAGCCAACCTTAAACAGGTTTCCCCTGCATCTTTAGCGGCCTCTGTTTCAGGTTTTAGAAGTACCGGATGATAGGCCAAGCGATTACACCCTACCTGTAGCCAGTCTTGCCAATCACCCCAACGCCACAACCGCACTGTTTTGTCGTCACTGCCACTAACAATGGTTTTTCCATCTGGGCTAAATGCCACTGATGTAATAAAACTCTGATGCCCTTTCAGAGGTTCCCCCAGAGGATTACCATCAAGATCCCACAACCTTACTGTTTTGTCCTCACTGCCACTGACAATGGTTTTTCCATCTGGGCTAAATGCCACTGATGTAATAAAACTCTGATGCCCTCCGAAAGGTTGACCGATGGGATTACCCTTGAGATCCCACAACCGCACTTTCTTGTCCCAACCACCACTGACAATGGTTTTTCCATCTGGGCTAAATGCCACTGATGTAATAAAATTCTGATGCCCTCCGAAAGGTTCACCGATGGGATTACCCTTGAGATCCCACAACCGCACTTTCTTGTCCCAACCACCACTGACAATGGTTTTGCCATCTGGACTAAAAGCCACTGAATCAACATAATCCTCATGGCCTCTGAAAGGTTGACCAATAGCATTACCTTTGAGATCCCATAAGCGAACTGTGTTGTCTTGACTACCAGTAACAATCATTGTGCCATCTGGACTAAAAGCCACTGAAGTAACAGAATCCTCATGGCCTGTGAAAGGTTGACCAATAGGATTCCCTTTGAGATCCCATAAGCGAACTGTTTGGTCCTTACTACCAGTAAAAATCATTGTGCCATCTGGACTAAAGGCCACTGAATTAACATTATTCTCATGGCCTGTGAAAGGTTGACCGATGGCATTGCTCTCCAAATGCCACAACCGCACTTGACTACCAGCACTAACAAGGGTTTTGCCATTGGGGCTGATAGCCACTGAGGAGACATAAGCATAATGCCCTCTTAAGGGTTCGCCGATGGGATTACCTTCAAGATCCCACAATCTGATGGTGCCATCATCACTGCCACTGATAATCATTTTTCCATCAGGGCTGAAGATTACTGAGGTAACTAGTTCCTCATGTCCACTGAAAGGTGTTCCTATAGCCTTGCCTTGCAAATTCCATAACCGCACTGTTTTATCACCACTACCAGTAACAATCATTTTGCCATCGGGGCTAAATGCTACTGATCTAATAGACAACCCATTCCCTTCAAAGGGTTTGCCTAGAGGATTACCCTTGAGATCCCATAACTGGATTTCTTGACGGGCAATAACAATGGTTTTTTCATCAGGACTAAAGGCCACTGCCCCCCCTGATAAAAATTGCTTAATGGGATTACCTTTAAGATCCCACAATACTGTTTTTTCCTTACTACCAGTAACAATCATTTTGCCATCACGGCTGAAAACCACTGAGCGAACCCCATACTTATCACTCTCATGCCCTCTGAAAGGTCCACCCATAGGATTACCCTTGAGATCCCACAAGCGCACGGTTTTGTCCCGACTACCAGTAACAATCATTTTTCCATCGGGACTAAAGGCGACTGAATTGATAGAATCCTCATGTCCTGCAAAAAGTTCACCGATGGGATTACCCTTGAGATCCCACAAGCGCACGGTTTTATCGTAATCGAGAGCAGCGGCAATAGTCTTCCCATCCGGGCTAATGGCTACTGAGTTAAGCCAATCATTAACTCCACGGAAACGATGAGATTCTTTAGAAATTTGTATCGCACTAAGTAAGCTAGACTTAACCTGGGGAAGAACTCGTTTAAATGAGGATTCACTCTGGCCAGTTGCCTGAATAGCTATTATTAGTCCTTCTAAGGGTTCTGTCGGTAGCAAATTCTTCACCAATACTGCTCTTTCACTAAGTTGTACTGCTTTATTCAGTGTTTGAGAACGTAACATTACAAAAGTCCCTGTTGCTAAAACCATCATAAAAGCGGCCAATGCTCCAATTTGTAACTGTTTATTTCTGCGTCGATGCTGTTTACTTTTGCTAATAAATTCTTTTTGTAAAGGGGTTGCTGCTGGCTGTAATTTTTGCTGTTGCGCTTCTTGTAACCAGTTTTGAGCTATGATTAATTCACTTCCAGGCAGCAGTAGATCAGCACTTTTCTTTTTTTGTTTCCATTCCAAGGCCCGTTGTGACCATTTGGTGTGACTTCTGACATGATCTCTATCGGTGTCTAATGTCCTCACTAACTCGTTAAAATTAGCAGCAAATTCTCCTCCATGTTTATTAAAATCCAACCATTGCACACTGGCTAAAGCCGGATGTAATTTTTGTTTATCTTCAGATGATAAGGGACGATGCAATATAGTAACAAATCGTTTATTCAATTTTTGAGCATATTCTACTTCATCGGCACAATAGGGGGAGTTTATGGACTTAGGAGAAATAACAAATAAGAAGTTATCAGAATTTTCAATGCCTCGATAAATTTCTTTCTGGAAATCTGTTCCTGTGGCAATACTTTCTTGATCAAACCAGGTGGTTTTTCCTAATTCTTGTAAGTTATCATTTAACTTACGGGCTAAGTCTGAATCTGTCCTGGAATAAGATATAAATACTTCTAATGAGGCTGTTTCTGGTTGCTTTAAACTGGCAGCAATAAATTCTTCTTGTAAGGGTAAGGGCGGATAATCATTCCTGGTTTGTGCTACTTTTAACCAAGCTTCAAATTTTTGTAAGTTATAACCTCGCAAGAATAAACTTGGGTTCTTATTTTGTTTTTGCCATTTTAATGCTTTGACTAACAGTGTTTTATGAGTTTCATAATAATGAGCATCTTGTTTTAATTCTTTCAATAATTTATCAATACTTTTTTGATAAATATCTTCTGCTCGATGTTCTCTAAAATCTATAAATTGTAAGTCTCTAACTTGAGAAGGAATTAAGTCTAAGTCTGTTTCTTCAATTAACAAAGGAATTATCCGTTTATTGTTAGTCAAAGCATGATCTAATTCTTGTTGACAATATTCTGATTTTATACTTTCTGGAGAGATTAAATAAACAAAATTATCCGCCCCTTCTACTCCTTGATTAATAGCTTCTTCAAAAGCAATTCCTGTTTTAATATCTGTTTTATTTGTCCAAACTGTTAAACTTTCTCGCATTAAACTTCTACGAATTTTCTCTTTTATATTTTCATTTTTTTCTGCATAGGCTAAGAAAACATCAGTCATTAAATTATTAGCATTTTTAATACTTTCGCTAATAAATTCACAATGCAAATCTGTGGGAATACAAGGGGCTTGTTCATCAAATCTTTTTGATAACCAATCTGCTGCTTTTTTTCTTGATTCTCCCACTAATAAATAATTAGTTTGTTGTTGATTTCTTGCCCATTCTAATCCTTGAATTAAATAATCTGTATGTTGTTCTACATACTCTTGATTTTTTTTAATAGCTGTTGTTAAACCTGTCAATGAATTGTCAAAATCATCTTCTTTTTCTCGAAAATAAACCCAGTTGATTTTACCAATAGTTTGGTTCATATTAGGAAAACTGGAATGAAGTCCTTTTTTTTGATATTCTTGCCAGTCACTATCAGTTTTATGAGGGTTTCTTTGCTGATAAATTTCTTGAGTAATTTGTTCTACATGAAGCAAAGGAATAATACGCTTATTATATTTAATTGCTAGTTCAATTTCTTTAGCACAATAAGGCGAATTAACTGAATGAGGTGCTATAATAAAGAAGAAATTATGGGCTTTTTCGATACCATCATTGATTTGTTCTTGAAAGTCTACAGCTAACGGAATATCATTTTGATCGAACCAAATATTAAATCCCTGTGCTGTTAGTTTTTCATAAAGTTTTGTTGCAAACGCTTTACTATCTGCACGTCCATAGGAAATAAAAGCATCAAAAAACTTTTCCATTTCGCTGTTTTATCATCAAACATTTTAATGGTCATATAGTGTAACATAAATAAAAATAGAATGCCATCTAACAGCATTTTTCAGACGACTTAATTAGATTAATTACTACGCGTAAGGCAACGAAATATGAGCTAAACATCTATCATACCAGATCCACTTATTATCGTAGAGTAATATTCTTTCTCCCTCTGCCTTCCCTGCTCCCCTGCTCCCTCTGCTCCCCCTGCCTCCCCTGCTCCCCCTGCTCCTCTGCTCCCTCTGCCTCCCCTGCCTTCTTAAGATGATTATCTACTTTCTAAAGCTTATTTAATCATCATCTTCATCAGGATTTTTTGTTAATACTTCAAATACGGTTGTTGCACAAGATTCTCGATTTTCATCAATGGTTTTGATCTGTTCAGTAATTAACTTTGCTGCTTCAATTTTACCCATTTTAGCTAAGATATAACCTTGAGAAGCATAAGCATTAAGATAAAGTCTTATGTTTGCTTCTTTTTGACGCTTCTTTAAAATCGGCTCTAGTTGTTCCCATTCTAGGGGTAATTGTTCCTTTTCTTCAATAATTTTTAAAACTTTTTTAGCAATTTGTAGGGCAATTTCTGGCTTATTTTTATAGAAAAAGAAACGATAAGCACCGACTAAAACATCTATATTATCTCCTGCTTTTTCTAAAGCTTGATTAATATATTGTTCAGATAAACTGCTATTTTCCCAGTTATCTGTTGCTAACACTAATAACTCTTTGACATCTTCTGAGGCATCGTACCAAGAAAGTTGATTCATAATATTAAGCTGCATCATTATCATTTATATCTATTATCTTCTAAGATTGCAGAATTTTATAAAATTTTAGATAGAATTAAAGTAATGAAATATTTCCTAATATGGTTGGTTTTAGTTTCTCAACCCAACCTACGAGATCGATTAAATCATCATTGTCTCTCTCATTGTTAAAGAAAAAGCAATACCTTTTTCTAGATAAGCTGATTCATTAACAAACACTGGATAAACGATTGAGTTTCCTTGATATTTGATGGTGTTTCCCTTAAAATCGATAAAGATAGCATCATTGGATTTTAAGGGTTGATAATCTCTCATAGTAGGAAAAATCATGGCCTTTATCTCATTATTCTCATCTCTAGGATAGTCCATGACTCCCACTTGTTTATAGAGAGTCAAATTTTTAGGAATGTTAGTAATTTGCTGACAATTATAGTTTTGAATGTAGTCTAAAATCTGCATAATTAATGCTTCAGTGCGATGGAAAATATCAGCTTTAAGTACCCCTTGAGGAACAGGACCTACTTCAATAGCCAGACCAATTTTAGCAAGATTTCTCAGTTGAGAAGGTTCTGAATTTGTAGAATATTGTAGAATTTTAAGGTCTGGATCAAGATAGCAAAGATGACCAGATAATTGTAACAAAAAGGGATGACTATCATTGAGAATTAAACTTATACCCATATCTGCGGTGGTGGTATGAAGGTCAATAATAACATCAACAACTTCTTGATATTTTAGATATTTTTCTATTTGTTTTGCTCTTATTTGTTCATAATAAGTAAGTTGATGATTCTGTAAATATTGTGGTTTAAAGCAACGATTTAAGTCGGTGTCGATATAGCGTCTTCCTGCTTTAATTGCTTTTGGATTACCTAATAAAGTAATGGTTTCAAAACTATCTCTTTGAATTAAAGATAGATCATGTTTGAACTTTTCAATTAGATAAACCCCTGTTAATTCATTACCATGAGTTCCCCCAACAATAGCAACTTTTTTAATAAATTGATTAGACATTGTTTCCCCCAAAGAGTAAAATAGTTAAGGATAATAAATCATTCAGCTAACGTGAATAATTAAATCGAATTGCTTCTAATATAATTTTGTTGTTCAAGAAAATCAATATGTTTTTTTATCCGAAAAGATATAAAAATAACTATTGACATCCTCAGTTAAATCATCAATACTATGATTATTTACTATGGAGATTACTGATTATGTACCAAAATTTATATAATCACTTATATAGTTTAGAATTTAAACAATTAATCTTTTTTCTGATAGTAGCAGAACAAGGAACCATTACGAAAGCTGCTGACATTTTAAATATACATAGTCCTAACTTAAGCACACAAATTCAAAGACTAGAAAGACAGTTAAATGTTAATTTTTTTGATCGCAGTAATAAACGTTCATTAAAACTCACAGAAGCAGGTCAAATATTTTTAGAACAAGTCAACTTAATTTTGACCCAAACCAGTCAAGCAATTTATATTACTCAGCAAGCAGAAAGAGGAGAAATTGGACGATTATCTATTGGTTTTAATAGTTCTGCATCTAATACTGTTTTGCCTAATATTCTTAGTAATTTTCGCCAGGAGTTTCCTAATATCAAATTAGAAAATATGAGATGTTCGACGGCTGATAATTTAATCAATGACGTGAAAAAACAAGCAATAGATGTCATTTTAATCCACTGGTCAGAGGTTTATGAATCTCAAGAAGACTTAGAGATTATGACTCTAAAAGAAGAACCATTAATTGTTGTTTTACCACAGGATCATCCTTTAGCATCTGAGACAGAAATTTCTCTACAAGCGTTACATCAAGAACAATTTATATTGCCACCTTCTACTTTAACTTATAGTATCCACCAACCTGTTATGATGTATTGTCAGAACTTAGGGTGTATTCCTAATCATACGACCGATGTGACTTTAATGCTGACCATTATTAACCTAGTTGCGGGGGGTTTAGGTGTTTCCATACTGCCAGAAAATGCGCGCTCAATTCAGCGTTCGGGAGTCGTTTATAAAGATATTAAAGAGTCAATTCCTCCTGTAGAAATTGTGGCAGCTTGGAGACGGGATAATAAGTCAAAAACCCTAGAAAATTTTGTCAATGTGTTGAAAGAATTACCGAAATAATAGGGGATATAATATAGTTTTGGGCTTAATAATATTAAGTCCCTACGTACTTAAAAAAAGAAGGGTGCGCCGAAGCGCAACCCAACTTAACCTAGGATACTTACGCAGGTAAAGGGGCGTGAGTGTAGCAGTTTTTGGGACAAATGCGGGCGCAAGCTTCACAGCCGATGCAGTTGTCTTTCTTGGCAACGATCATAACTTGACGCTCGATATCATCGTCGTCTTCGTCTTCGTCTACAAACTCACCTTCTTCGTTAACCCCCATGAGGGCTAAAACGTTGTGACCACAGACTTTAAAACAACGTCCGCAACCAAGACAAGTATCTTTGTTGATAGATTCTACAAATTTAGGAATCCAATCGAGTTTACCAAAGGTTAGGCCAGTTAAACTTGCCATATAAGTGTCCTCCTTTTCAATTAGGATGGGTGTTGATTAGACTGATCATGGCTAGGTCATTCTTGACGAGTGACTAGCTTTATATTCAAGAGATATGGTACCGCTTGAATTCTGTAGTAACATGAGGCGCAGGGGGTGAAGTTGTATCTGCCAAGGCTGGGGTAGTTCCCTCAACCGATACCATTTGTTTTTGAACACTTCGACCTGTAGATGGTAGTCGAAGGGGCTGGTGGGGGCAGAATTTAACTTCAGGTACAAAGTCATCCGATGTTGGGTTTCGCTGATGGTGGTTAACCAACAAGGGAAAATGTTATCGCTGTTTTTGGGTTGGACATCGTTTAACCCTAAAAACCAAAGGTGATGGGCGCGAATGCCTACATGAGCTAAGTCTGGGGGAATGGGTTCGTTGACTTTGAGGGTACATCCCCAGTCTAGGGCGGTGATGGTATTTTCAGACTTGGGTAGGGCGCGAGAAAAGTTTTTACACCCTGTCAGTTGAGCCACTCGGAAGGTTTGGGGAAAGTCGAAAATATCTTGTTTGGGCCCTTGAGCAATGATTTTTCCTTCGTCTACGATTAAGAGGTTAGGACAAATACGATAGGCTTCTTCAAGGTTATGGGAAACAAAGAGGGTGGCTCCTGGAAAATGGGTTAAACTTAGTCTGAGGAGTTTTTCGAGTTGATCCCGTAAATAGGTATCTAGGGCAGAAAATGGCTCATCGAGCAGTAAGATATCCGGTTCACTGGCTAAGGCTCTGGCTAATGCTACTCTTTGCTGTTGTCCCCCCGATAATTCTTGGGGATAGCGATCGCCTAATCCTTGTAATTGTACGGCCAGGAGTTGTTTTTGCACTCTTTGAGCGATCGCATTAGGGGATAGGGTTTTGCGTATGCCAAAGGCGATATTTTGGGCAACGGTGAGATGGGGAAAGAGGGCATAATTTTGAAACAGGAAGCCAATACGGCGATCACGAATGGGCAGGTTGATGTTTCGGCGGGAGTCAAATAAGACGCGACCATTGAGGATGATACAACCGCGATCGGGGGTTTCTAACCCTGCTATACAGCGTAAGATGAAGCTTTTTCCTGCTCCTGAACCGCCGAGCAGTCCTAAAGGGAGTTGATTGCTGGAAAAGGAAACGTTAAGCTTGAAACCCGGTAATTGTTTCTCGATATCGACAATTAACTCGATGGGATTGGGCAAAACGCTGTTACGCTTGTATTCCCAGGTTAGGGGGGTGATGGGATGATCCCAAGGCAGTAAGCTTTCGTCTACTAGGGTGAGATGGCCTTCTCTGGCTTTTCTCCTGACTCGTTTGCGCTCAGGGTGATCATTCCAGTGGTTAACGGCAATAACTATGGTTAGGGATAAACCTAACATGGCCCCTACCCATAAAAAGGCTTCTGCCATGTCCCCACTTTCGGCGGCGAAAAAGATGGCGATGGGTATGGTTTGGGTTCTTCCAGGGATGCTTCCAGCTAACATTAGGGTTGCCCCAAACTCCCCTAAAGCGCGGGCAAAGGCTAGGAGTACCCCGGCAATTAATCCTGGTCTGGCTAGGGGCAATAAGACTCGCCAGAAAACTTCCCATTCTGTGGCACCTAGGGTTCTCGCACTCGATAGCAGATTTCTATCGATTTGTTGAAAGGCTCCCAGTGCGGTTTTATACATTAAAGGGAAAGCAACAACTGTAGCTGCAATTACGGCAGCATACCATGTGAAAACGATTGTAACATCAAATAGTCTTAAAAGTCTACCAATGGGGCCATGTTTTCCTAATAAAAGTAAGAGGAAAAAGCCGACGACTGTGGGTGGAAGGACTAAGGGGGCAGTGAAAATGCCATCAATTAAGCCTTTGGCTTTTCCCCGATATTTAAACATCCAACGGGCGGCGATCGCCCCTGTAAAAAATGCGATTAGTGTGGCGAATGCTGCTGTTTTTAACGATATCCAAATCGGGGAAAAATCGAGGCTCATAACACTTCCTTAATCTTTGAGGTATCTTGATGACTTAGCAATGGTAATTTTTTTCTAACTACTTAGTTTTTCTGACATAAATTGCTTTGGCGATTGATCTGTCTAAGGCTACTCTCGTTCCCCCAATTTTAATAATATAGGAAGGAAATTTTTGTTCTAAGGTAATGTTTAATCCTGGCATTATGCCAATAGAAATAAGTTTTCTTAGCAAATTTACGTCGTTTTTACGAAACTTAGTAATCACTCCTTTTTCACTCTCTTTCATTAAGTTTAACGCAGAAGATTCAATGGTAAAATCTTGAGTCAACATTGTTATATTAGCTCCAAAATAAGTAAGATTTTATTCAAACCATAGCCCATAGAAAAGGCAAACATTATCACCAAAATCATGAGAGCGATCGTTTTTTTTAGACCTCGCTTTTGCACCGTAAATTGAACTTGAGAGACACAAGGCATAAACAGGGTTAAGGTTACCGCAGCCACCCCCAATTGTCTTCCCATTAATACCCCAGAATGATGTAAATCAAACATTCCTGCTGCACCATAGTCTCGACGCAATAAGCCATAGATGAACATAGTGGCTGCTTCTGTTGGCAAATCTAATTTAATCATAATGGGTTCTAATCCTTTAATAAATAAAGGAAGTAACCCCGTGATGTTTCCTATCCAAATGAGAATAGAAGCGAGGATAAACCAAGGAATCACTTCTCCTAAATACCAACGAACTCGACTATAAGTTTTGGTGATAATCGAGTCAAAATGGGGCAACCTTAAAGGGGGTATTTCCATATAAAAATATGAGAGACTTCTCGGTAATGCTTTAGCGGTTACTTTACCAAGACTTCCTAAAATTAAAGCAATACAGATTATCCAAATAATTAAGGCAGTTGGGTTTTGAGAAAGTAGTCCAATAATGATACCAAGTTGCGCTGAACAGGGAATAACTAACACTAAGAGTAAGGAAACAATAAACCTTTCTGATTTATCATTTATGGTACTGGTTCCTGATGCTCCCATACTGCCACAACTTAAGCCTAAAATTAAGGGTATAACCGAACGTCCGGATAAGCCGATTAACTTAAAAAAATGCTCGATCAATAAAGAAACTCTCGGTAAGTAACCACTATCTTCGAGCAGAGAAAAAACTAGAAAGAAGGTAGTTGTGATAGGAAAAATAATCGCAATAACATAACGCATTCCTAGGGTTAAAATCCCTTGCTCATTGGCTATCAAATTTTGTATGATTGGCCAGGGAAATAATTGTGCTGCTATGAAATTGATCAGAGGGTTAATTTGCTCTGTAAACAGTAAGTTTAAGTTGTCAACTAAAACCTCTGAACCAAATCCTCCTACAAACTGATAAATTCCCAGATAAATAATGAGAAACAACAAGGGAAATCCTGTAATAGGATTAACAGTCAATCGATGGAAAAATTCTTCGCTTTCCGTCGCCCGTTTGGGAATTTTAACTAGGGATAATTCTTCAATTTTTTTAGCTGCTTGATGACGAGTTTTTGCTATCACTAAAACTAAGGGATCACTAAACTGAGATTGTACTGACTCTACCACCATCTCAATGGCTTCATATTGTGGCTCAGTTTGGCGTACTTTATCCCATAATAGGGGATCTTGTTGTAGCAATAATAGAGCCAAAGAACGCCGCGAAACTAACGGTTGGATCGCCGCTTTAATAACATTAGCATCGGTGGTGAGAAGGCACTCAATTTTAGTGATTCCTTCTTCAATAGCTGTAGGATAGCGTAGGAGTGTGGACATAATTAGTCATCTTAGCTGTTAAACTTTTGATGCCTCTTTTTTGAGCAGCAGATAAGGTGACAACAGGGATACCTAGGGAGGTTTCTAATTGCTTTTCGTTAACCCAAATTCCTAACTTTTCTGCTTCGTCAATCATGTTGACAGCTAATACAATAGGAACTTGGGTTTCTATCAGTTGAAAGGTTAAATTTAACATTCGACTGACATTTTTTGCATCAATAACATGAATAACTAAATCTAGGTTTTCTTCAAATAATAGATGCCTAGAAAAGTTTTCTTCTTCTGTCATTGGTGTTAAAGAATACATCCCTGGCGTATCTATAAGCGTAACGGTTTTACCCGAAATTGTGAGAAAGTTACGGTAAACTTCTAAGGTGGTCCCAGGATAGTTAGAAACGTTGGTATGAGCCCCAGTTAAAACATTAAATAAGAGACTTTTTCCGACATTAGGAGAACCTAGTAAGGCAATGGTTGCTTGGGAAACAGTCTGGACAAATTCATTCCGAAACTTTTTCGGCAAGAAACCTTGCCAAAATCCGTTCAGAGTTTGTGTATTTTTCGGACAACCATCAGGACATTGATGACACTTCATAGGGTATTTTTTTACCTCATTATTAGTGTATTTTTTTTGCCAATTATAAACAGTAACTAGAGATACAAAACTTGAATTATTCTATTTTATTTTTTTGCTTATAATTTACCATAATCAAATCATTTAATAATAGTAAACGAGATTTTGTAAACCTTGATTAAAAACTGATCACTTTTAATCCAAACTGGTTTTTACTTTACTAGAAATCCAATACAATTCCAGCCAAAGCCGAGGATTTTGTTGTTTAAGAGAAGAAAGGGGATCACGAATAATCCTTTTAGCATTGATAAAAACAATATCTATCATGCCAAAATTGTTAGCGATTTTTTTTAATTCATGTTGATATAAAGTAATTTCTTTGTTATTTCTCCCTGCATAATAAATCCCCAAATAATAATAGGGAGGAGACATTCTATTAAGACAACCATCAATTATTTTCAGATAACAATCATTCAACAAAGAATTAATATAAGGATAATTGTCATTAACAATAGTTCGGTATTCTTGGACTAATTTCTCACTAATCACGACGATAATCTTCCCATTTCAAATTGTAAGATAAATCCGAAAATAAAGAAGCCTTAATACAATAATGTTTGATCTTTGTACATTTTTTAAAAAAAGTCCGATGATTGGTAATACAATTTTCGATAGGGGAATCAGAAAACTGTAGAGCTACTTCATCTACAGGACAATTTTCATTAATTTTATGACAAAATTTAGGCTTTAAACAAGATAATTTAACAGTCCGATGATTCTTCTTAGATAACTCTAATTCATGTCCAAAAAGAAACTCACTGTAATCAGCAACATTGTCTAATCCCAAAAGATTAAGTACAATTTCTCCCATCATCCAAAAGGCTGTTTTATAAATAAATGTTTTCCACTTCAAATTCATAGGAAACCTCGAAGAAGGCAAATTTTTTTGCGGTTGAATAATATGCATAAAATTGTTCCCTGGAAATCATAAATTAGGGATAGGAAGTCGTAGCTAATGCCACGACTTCCTATCCCTAATTTATGATTTCCAGGGAACAATTTTATGCATATTATTCAACCGCAAAAAAATTTGCCTTCTTCGAGGTTTCCTATGAATTTGAAGTGGAAAACATTTATTTA
>JASJEA010000120.1 GCA_030064935.1 Crocosphaera sp.
AAAGATTATGTTAACAAAAAAAACCTACCTTTAATAATTTTAGCTAGTGCTTATCCTCTGATTTATTTTTGGTTGACAAAAGATAGTCGCTTCATTATTGGTTATCGATATTTTTATCCTATTCTCTTATTTGTTTACCTATTAATTGCGAGTTTAACAGTCCTATTGAAACATAAATGGCAAAAATACGTCTTACTAGGAGGACTAACCCTTTATATTTACTTAGGAGTGCTAGGAATTCCTCAATCTTTAAGCTATGTCAACCCACTTTGGCATCAAGAAAAATGGAAATTAGCCGATGATTCAACCATTAACTGGGGACAAGAAACAGAACAGGTTGTACAATATCTCCTAAACAATAAACTATTACCAGAGGACAACAACAATGTCATTACTTATCAACTGTTTGGAGTAAATATTGGGTTTGTACAATACCTTGATTTATTAAGCAAAATGCAATCTTATCCTATGGATATTCAATCCTATTATGCTCAACCTAGATTTAACTCTGAACAACAAAAGATCATTAATCTTCCTCATAAATACTTATTAATTGATAGTACCGTCAAACAACAAATTTATGCTCAAAAAGAAGAGAATGCGATAGCCAAAGAAAATTGGACATTTCTGAAGAATAATCAAACCATTTATTCTCGAAACGATATTATCTTTATTTACCAACTTCATTAATTATAATGACAATTAAAGACCTAGTAAAATCCCTTAATGAACAGCTATATAAACATCGTCTTATCTTAGGAATTATCCTTTTATATAGCTTAATTGCCTTATCCTTAATGGCCCCAATGGCCTCATCAAACATCATTGTTTCTATCAATGATACTCCTTCCCATGTTGGCTATATTGCTCAAGCAAGAACCGCTATTATTGAAGGACAATTTCCCTTAAGAGTTGCCCCAGCAGAAGATAATGGCTGGCGTTATCCTGGATTCCAATTTTACAGCCAACTGCCTTATTTTATTGGTGGTTGGTTTTATAAATTAGTTACACCCACCAATCCTTATGAAGCCTATAAACTAGTCATTATACTTGCCTTAATAATTGGTGGATTATATATTTATCGCTTAAGTTTCCAATTCACCCAATCCCGTGTGGCCGGCATTTTAGCAGGAGTTGCTTATATGTCAGCCCCCTATTTTTTAAATAATATCCATGCTAGAGGAGCCTTTACCGAAGCCATCGCTCAAGGTATTTTACCGATAGTTATTTATTATGTAATTCAATGTTACTTAACAGGAAAAAGACGTTATTTAATCCTCAGTGCTATTAGTTGGTTTTGTTTGGGAATAACTCATATTATTACCTTTGTTTATGGAACCTTGTTTCTTGCGCTTTTAGCCTTAGTTGTTGTTATCCAAACCCGTAAAACTGACTTTACCTGGTCTCGTTTAATTCCTCCCCTTCAAGGGTATGGTTTAGGTTGGTTGTTAGGCTTTTATTTCCTAGCCCCTGTTGTCTTCATTTCCCCCTATCTTTCCATTCGTAAACAAATCAAAGTTATCAACCCTTTTGGCACCAATACCTACACCCCTCTAGCGAATTTACTCGCCCCGACTTCTCTACCCGCAGAACCCTCTCAAACTGGTTTAGCTGCTACTTATGGCTTACATCCTGCCGTAGGCTGGATCTTATTAGGGGCTTGGGGTGTAGTCATGTACTATTACTATTGTTCCCCTTCTCTTCCCCCGAAACTACAACAAAGTCGCCCCTATATGATTGGGTTACTATGGGTCTTTATGGTTGCCCTGTTTTTAACTTGGAGTCCTATCGATATTTGGAGCATTTTACCCCGTCAACTCTGGGTAACACAATTTACCTTCCGTTTTCTTACCCATGTCATGTGGGCAGGGGCCTTATTAACCGCTTACGCAACAGTATTAATCTTTCGCAGACGCTTAGATCGTCGTCATCTCATCATTGGTATTTTAGTCATTGTCTTAGCGAGTCGGCCTTGGCTTCCGGCACCCAGGGGAACCCTAACGGTTGATAAACTCATCGAAGAACCCTTATTCCGCTATTCTGGGGCTTTAGATTATCTCTATCGTACCCCCATTAGAACTCTCTATGGCAACGCGCAATTACCCTTATTACATCCTGACTGGATACCTGGTTATAGTACCTGGAATACCTTTGTTAATCGTCCTTTACTCTTAGAAGCAGAATTGCCTTATCCGGCCTGGGAAGAAGACGAAAAGCCTGTTTTATTCATTGAGGGGGAAGTCGCTTTAGAAAATATTGCCAATACAGCCACCTTAGAAGTTCATATTGATGGTCAAGTCATTGGGTCTTTTCCCCTTATTTCCCGTCAATTAAAAGGAGAAGTCCCATTTCCTCAACGCCCTCCCTCTCCTAACGATTTTGGCTTAAAATTCGTGGTTAATGGTGCCACTCGTGATGGTCAACCCCTTAATATTAGAGTCAATCGACTGTCTTTTGAAGGAATGTCCCCCAAACATACGGTTATTCCTGTGTCTCAGACTCAAGACCAATGTCAACAACAGGGGATAAGCACCTTATGTGAAATTACTGTCACAGAAGAAGCGCAAGTGGTACAACTGCCCATTTTGTACTATCCTGATATGTTAAAGGTTTGGATCGATGGTCAGCGATCGCAACGCCCCTTTGCTGTTAATCATCATGACTATAACTTAACTGGTTTAACCTTAGAACCAGGTACCCATAACATTCGTGTCACCTTTCATGGTTTAGCCTGGGCTAATTGGATCAGTGGGTTGGCTTGGTTAGGATTTATTGCCATGATAATTATGCCTAAATTGCCCAACTTTAAACCATCTCGGCGAGAAACACCCGATTGAGGGACTAAAACAGAGAGCGGAAGCTAAGTAAGACCAAAACAGGATTTATATTGTAGAGGCATTAGCCGTCAAATATAGTGTTAAACCCCAACGAAATCAAAGATTATCGTTGGGGTTTGTTCAATTATCTTCTACCTTTCCTTGGCTTTCTTCTGGTGTTTTTTCGCCTTTTATTAGTTTCTTGTGCAACTGGTTTTATTTCAGTTTTTGTATTAGACGAATTATCATCTTTTTCTTGGTCAACTACTTGTTCTTTGTCCTGATTAATAGTAGCCACTTCTGCTTGCAATTGCTTCTGTACACCTTCTTTATCTTCAGACAAACTCTGTAGTTGTTTCTCTAAGGAACTTACTTGCTCTTGTTGTTGTTTGAGATTATTTTCTAAAGACTCTTTCTCTTTAGCAATAGTAGATACTTCTGCTTGCAATTGCTTTTCAGCAGTATCTTTGTTTTTATATACTTCTCCTAACTCTGTTTGTAAAGAAGTTAGTTTCTCTTTTTGTTGCGTCAAATTTTCCTCTAACGTTTCTTTCTTTTGAATAAGGGTTTTCAAATCTTGATTTAAAGCATCATGTTTTTGAGTGACGGTTTGGAGAGTAACATTAGTTGTATCTTTTTCCTTTTCGACAGCATTTAATTTATGTCCCAGTTCAGAGACTTCTTTTTTATAACTTATTTCTAACTGTTCTTTTTGTCGCTGTAATGTATCATGTTTTTGTTGGACTGTCTGACATTTTGCTTGCTCTTGCTGAAGATTCTTGGATAAATAATTTTTTTCCTCATCCAACCGACTAACACTTGATTGTAATACTGTCACTTTTTGCTTAGTTTCAGTAAAATCTCGTTGTAAATCAGCGTTTTTTTCGCTTAACTGTTGATTAATTCCTTCAATATGTTGCAATTTTTCTCTTAAATTTTCATTATCTTGAGTTAACTGCCGTTGTTGATCTAATAATATTGCTTCTTGTTTTAAATGACCCTGGCGAAGTTGTCGAAAATAGATACCAGAAGCACCGACAACAAACATTAATGTACCAATCTCATAAACCAGTGGGTTAATCATATTCCGTCTCCTACCTAAAAAACAGCAACCAGTTACGTCCTAGCTGCAATCAAGACTGTCCCATATTTCTATTTATATCAGCCTGCGATCGCCTTCATTAGACAATTCTTGTTAAATCTTACAAATCTTAATGTATCCAAATCTTTTACCATAAAATTGTATTTATGTCAAATTTAGTTTTTTTACCGTAATTTTTATTTACACTTTTTTCTAATTATTCAGGGCTAATCTGTCTTTGTACCCTAACATTTACCTTGCTGCCTTACGAGACTATAGGAGTTACAGACTAATTTTTAAAAATTGCATAGAGAAGACCATTATGAACTTCGTCTTTTATGATAACACAGCCTTGTAACCCTTTCATTTCGTAATTTCTATGAGAATTATTCTCAACTATTTTTAATAATTTATTAATCATCAAGGAATGTAAATCAAAAAATTTAAAACTAAACTAGGTACTTACATAAGTTTTATTTATTTATCAAGCTAAAATTTAACTTCCCGTCGTACTTAAAGAGGGCAAGAAACTAACAAGAGAAGGGAAAATAATGATTAATATTAAGACTAAAAGTTGTAGCAAAATAAAAGGAATAGAGCCTCGATAAATATCTTCAGTTTTCAACTCTGGTGGAGCTACTCCTCTGAGGTAAAAAAGAGCAAAACCAAAAGGAGGGGTTAAAAAAGAAGTTTGTAAATTTGCAGCTAGAATAACCCCATACCACATTAAATCCATGCCCAAGGTTTCAGCAACTGGTTTAAAAATAGGGATGACAATAAAAGCAATTTCAAAAAAGTCGATAAAAAAGCCTAAAAGGAACACAGTTATCATACTCACTGCCAAAAATCCGTATTTTCCTCCCGGCAATGTTGTCAAAATATCTAACATAAAGCGATCACCATCAACTCCTCGGAAAACTAAACTAAATGCCGTTGAGCCAAAGAGAATAAAGATGACCATTGTTGTAATACGTAATGTGGCATCACAAACTTGTTTTAATGTTACCCAACTCAACTGTTTATTAAACCTAGCTAAAATAATTGTTCCTAATGCACCTACTGCACCAGCTTCCGTGGGAGTAGCCACCCCAAAAAAGATACTTCCCAACACCAACAAAATCAGTAATAAAGGAGGAAGCATCGCTTGAGACACTTGTTTTATTAACGCTTTGTTGCTGATATTTCTGTCTTCTGGAGGTAAAGCAGGAGCAACATCAGGGCGAAACAAAGAGACAATAATGACATGAATGGCGAAGACACTAGCCATCATTAAGCCTGGAATAATAGAGCCAATAAATAAGCCACCTACAGGCACTCCTAATTGATCAGCTAAGACCACTAAAACGATACTTGGAGGGATTAATTGTCCCAGAGTTCCCGAAGCGACAATGACCCCTGAAGCTAATTCTTTGTTATAACCATAGCGCAACATAATCGGCAAAGAAATTAAACCCATAGCCACGACAGTTGCTGCTACCACCCCCGTTGTTGCGGCTAATAATGCACCTACAATTACCACCGCTAAAGCTAAACCACCCCGTAGTCTGCCGAATAATATCCCCATTGTCAACAATAATTTTTCAGCGATTCCTGTCTTTTCCAACATCGATCCTAAAAAGATAAAATAGGGAATAGCTAAGAGGGTATAATTTCCCATAATGCCAAAAATTCGACTAGGTAAAGCCCCTAAAAAAGCCGCATCAAATACATTTAAAGCAACTCCAATAAAAGCAAAAATAATAGACACTCCCCCCAAAGAAAAAGCCACAGGATAGCCAAAAGAAAGAAGAATTAATGCCGCAACAAACATTAAAGGGCCCAACCAATCATAAGCTAGAGTCATGATCTTCCTCCTGTGGGGTTAACTCTCCTGTAAAAATGGCCCAATTTTTAATCGCTTCAGCAATACCCTGAATAATTAGTAAAATATAACTGACAATAATCATCGACTTAATGGGATAACGGGGAAGTCCCCCCGGATCTGGTGACATTTCCCAAATTTTCCAAGAATTGATAATATTGCCCCAAGAATAGTAAATAATCATCAAACAAAAGGGAATCAAAAAGATAAAAACACCAATAAAATTAGCCAATGCCTTTCGTTTTGGAGACCAATCTTTATAAAATAGATCCACCCTAACATGTTCATCATGTTTAAGACTATAAGCTGCCCCTAAAAGAAAGACAAGATCAAATAAATACCATTGCACTTCAATTAAGCCATTAGAGGTTAAATTTTGTCCTATCAATCTGCCAACATATCGACCGATAACATTCCAAACGCCTACGAAAATCATAGCTAAGACAAGCCAATAAGTTAAGCGTCCGATCCACTCATTGATAGTGTCAATAATTTTGGCAATATTCAGTAGTTTTTCCAAATCTTTACCTCAATTGAAACTGATGGTTAAGCTATTATCATAGTATAGTTACTACTTTTATCGCATTTTTATTCATCAATCATCTTAAGCTAATGCTTCGGATAAATAGTCAGCTGTTGACTCTACTAAAGGGATGGTATTCTCATATAACATTCGTTTTGGACCAATCAGCCCTACACTACCAACAGGGGTATTTCCTTGACAATAGGTAGCAGAAATTAAGCTACAGGGGCGCATGGATTCTAAGGGATTTTCTGCTCCGATTTTTAGAGCAACTCGTCTATCTATAAAGGTCGATTCAGGTATATCTAAGATCAAAGGTAAGAGTTTATCTTGTTCTTTTTCTAATAAATGCAGTAACATTTGTACCTGTTGTAATTCCGAAAATTCAGGCTGTCTCAACATTTCTGAGACCCCATAAATCATCATTTGAGTGGAAACAGAAGCGTTTAAATGCTTTTTTAATTCCTTGAGTAAACTTTTAATAAACCCGGCATAATTAATAAACTCTTGATCAACTTTTTGCCAATCTAAATGAGAGACTTCTAATAAAGACTTTCCTTTTAATTGACTATTTAAAAAATTAGACAAAAGATGAAGCTCTTCATCTAAATATCCCTGTTCCTCTTCACCATCTTTCACTAAAGTATGAGGAATATTAATAAGAATTGATTGGGTTTGATAACTATCAGTTACCACCAATAACATGACTTGTCTTGAAGAGACTTGAATCAGTTGTAGATGACGTAATTGATTAGGAGACGTTTGGGGCAAAGTAATCAGAGCAATATAACCACTAAGATTAGCTAAAATTTGAGTTGCTCGTTGTAAGGTGTTTTCAAAATTATACGTTTTTTGTTTTAATTGTTGATTGAGATTTTTCTTGATTTTTTTGCCACTTTTTTGATTAGGTATCATTAAATTATCAACATAAATACGATAGCCAAAATCAGAAGGAATACGTCCGGCTGAAGTGTGAGGTTGATACAGGAAACCAGCTTTTTCTAATTTCCCTAATGTGTTACGAATTGTGGCTGAACTAACCGTGAAATCATACTCTTTAACTAAAGTATTTGAAGCCACCGGTTCAGCAGTAGCAATATAATGTTTTACCGTTGCACGTAAAATTTCTTGATAGCGTTGATTTAAAACAGTGGTAACAGTCATAGTATTAAAATTAATGATTCATGATTGATTATTCAAGAGTAATTAATATTGGGGAATGCTACTATCAACTCTAGCAGCATAAGCAGCAATTCCTCCTGTTATGTTTTTAACATTCGTAAACCCATTATCAAGTAACCAGACACACATTTGTGCTGAACGTCTTCCGTGATGACAAAGTACCAACGTTTCTTGATGAGGATCAAAGCGATCGCTAATATCTTCGGACCATTGCCCAAATTGACTTAAAGGGAGTACCTCAAAGCCTTCAATAAATGCTATGGCTACTTCTTCCGGTTCTCGTACATCGATTAACTGTAACTGAGTATCTTGCTCAGCTAAACGTTTTGCTAGGTCTTCTACGGTGATCACAGGAAGGGATGGAGAGTTAGGCATATACTATACTAGAGGATAATTACTGATTGATATAGTTCAGGTAAAGCTTAACAGATACTTAAATCTATTCAAGATAATTTTAGTAAACGATGTTAGATTTAGAGGTTATTGAGGGAAAGATAAGATTGTAGTCTAAACGCTGCTCATATTGCTGTGATTTGAGTCAACAAACAATGATGACAATCATCTCTGCTTAACCGAAAGAGTTACTTAAAACAAACTTGACAACTCCATCCATTCATAATCCATTAAAAATGTATCTTTTGATTGTCCAGAATCCTTAGATAATGATTGTTTTAGGCTACTGAGAATCAGTTATAAATTATGCTTAATCCCCGACTTGAAGAGGAGAAACCCTATGAATAAAAATTTTGATACTTCTTTCCCTTCTACTATTTCAGAGCTCCATAAAGATAAAGATACCCCGTGGTGGAATCGTCCTGTTATGGGAGAAGATAGTCTAGTAGAAGACTTATTAGAAAAGTTTAGTAAAAAAGGAGTCTCTGAAAGTGCGCTATTTTTACATAATCGGGAAATGACAGATCTGCGGGTGTTTGCCAAAACAGCACAAGCGATCGACAATGAAAAATTTGGCAAAGAGGAGTTTCTTGTCTTTGTCAAAATGCAGTATCTACTGCGCCACGGAATCAATGAATATCAAGGATTGTACGAGAGTTTACAACTGCTCAAAGTAGCCATTGATGCTAAAGATTGTTTTATCTCGATTGACCAAACAGAATTACGTTATCGTGGTATTAAACAGCAAGGGTTTTATAAATTTGTCGAACTTTTGCTCAAAGATCACGAGGATAAAGCGGCCTTTCGTGAACAAGTGCAAATGAGACTCGCTGATCTCATGCCCCAAGTAAAAACAGAAGAAGGAAGAAATGCCCTACAATCTTATGCCGAACATCTCGATCAACTATCCGAAAGCGAACTAGGATTACAATTACTCTCCTTATTTAAAACCTATGATTTGGCTGATTATTCTATTCTTCGTGTCATTTCTGAAATGATCCAAAGTTTAGGAAAACGGGATTTATTAGACTTCAAAGGATTAGTTTCTTTAGTGAGAGTGAATTATGATACATTTGAGAAGCTACAGGATATTATTGGACTCTCCAAAAGGCAAAGTAACCCAGAAACCTATACCATAATGATCCAGTTTATCGCTTTATCTAATCGACACGCCATTTCTTATATGAAGTTTGATGATTTGATGAAAGTAATGCAAAAATGGTTCAAACCCTACCAAGCGATGATTGGTATTCGAGCAGAACATCCCCCCACTGAATATAAACAACCTCAAGAATTTAAAGAACCTATCCCTGGAATAGAAATTTATGAAAAGTATAAAAAATGGCTAACAGATCAGAAAACAGGCATGAAATTTGTTAACTTCGGTGGTGAGAGCTAGTTTGACATTAACGATTTGAATAGTTTAAAATTGTAGATCGTGTGTCTAAGATCCCGCTCGGATCAGGTTATGACATGGCTAAAAAGCACAAAAATTGGGCGTTTTATCGTTTCTGTTTTGGGCTACCTGTACGGCAACTAAACCAAGGACAAAATTATGAGTTATGCAATCATTGAGGCTGGAGGAACTCAACTAAAGGTTGAGCCTGGCCGTTTTTATGATATCAACCGTCTCACGGCTAATGAAGATGGTTCCTATGTGATCGATAAAGTGTTATTGATTAATAATAACGATGAGATAACTGTAGGGCAACCTTTTATTGAAGGGGCAACTGTAGAAGGCACTATTCTCGAAGAAAGACGGGGAAGGAAGGTGATTGTTTATAAAATGCGTCCTAAGAAGAAAACCCGTAAAAAACGTGGTCATCGTCAGGAATTAAGTCGTTTAATGATTAATTCTATTAGTCTTAACGGCTCTGTTATTGCTGAGACGACTTCGGATACGTCGGGGGACACAACCACAACCAATGAGGAAGAATAAGCCTACAATTAAAGACATTATTGTACCAAAATAGAGGAAGAAATTATGGCTCACAAGAAAGGAACAGGAAGCACAAGAAATGGACGGGATTCTAGAGCGCAACGACTTGGCGTAAAACGCTATGGTGGTCAAGTTGTTAAAGCAGGTAATATTCTCGTTCGTCAGAGAGGAACCAGAGTACACCCAGGGAACAACGTGGGAAGGGGTAATGACGATACCCTCTTTGCTCTAATTGATGGGGTTGTAACCTTTGAATATAAAACCAGAAGTCGTAGAAAGGTTAGCGTTTACCCTGTTGCTGCTGAATAATATCAAATGAACTACGCTTATACGCTATTGCGCTCGATAAGCGTAGTTCATATGGGGAAGACTTCGCTTGTATTGTATATAGCCCTCTTTTAAGTACATTAATCCTACACATCACTGCCTCAATATCAATGGGATCTTGAATAATGTGAGCAAATTTCTTATAATTTCTTAACATTATGAGATAAAGTTGTAATATTCATTGGTGGATTATCAGGAGGGCAGATGACAATCCAGTTTGTTAAAGAAAATAAAGAGGCTATCACGGCACAAGGGGCTAACCTCAGAGAAAAAGCCTTACAAAATAAGGTAGATATATATACCTTGAAGGGAAAACTCACGAACTGTGGAGGTTATGGTCAGTGTGGAACCTGTATTGTGGAAATTGTTGAGGGAATGGAGAATCTTTCTCCTCGAACTGATTTTGAAAAACGGGTTCTCAAGAAAAAGCCTGATAATTACCGTTTGGCTTGTCAAACCCTTGTTAATGGTCCTGTGAAGGTTGTTACCAAGCCAAAATGATAACTAAGACTCATTGCTGTCAACGACCAATGTAATGATATCCTAATAGTTGTTGTTTTCATTTAATAAGATAGAGGACTCAAATTTATGGAAGTTAACGATCTTGGTTTTATTGCCACTATTCTTTTTGTTCTGGTTCCTACCGTATTCCTTCTTATTTTATACATTCAAACCCGTGAGGAAACGGAATCTTAAGCTATTTTTTATCAATGCTTAATCTTACATAGCAGGGAAACTCCAATATCGTGAGTTTCCCTCTTTTTTAAAGATTATTCTTTGCCTATCTTGAAAAAAGGCGATCGCTTTTTCATATATAAGTTAAGGATTAGTAGATAAAAGAAAACGAACAACAGCAACAATAAAACCGCTAACTACTGTTATTAAAATACCAATTAATGTCCAAATTTGTGCCTTAGTAGATCCTTTTAATTCTTTTGTCTTAACTTCAGTCACTTCTAATTAAATTTTAGTAATTTGAAGTTTGTAAAAATTGAAAAAATTATCTAAGGTAATTATTTTTTAACTCCAGGCTAATCATTTTCTAACAAAGACAAAACATTTTTAGGATTCAACTTATCTTTAAACCAAATAACTTTTGCGGTAGTTTCATTAAAATCAACCCCTGCTTTATCTAAGTTTAAACGTTCAGAAATCGCTAAAATAATGTTATCATTATCAGCATTTTGTACTTGATAAAATTTCTTTCTTAAATAATCAGGTCGCCAATAACCTACAATTTCTAATAAAAAATCTCTACCATCAGGATGCACCAATCTAAAGTCAGGTATCATAACACTTCCAGGAATAGGCACTAAGTCAACTTCTCGCTCTAATTTCCAATCTGTTTTTAATTTTTCCCATCGTTTGGCAAAGGATTCCTCCAACATACTATCATAGGTTTTTCCCCTAGAATAATGAGTAACTAAACCACAATGATCATCTAAATCAAAGTAACTGGTTTTCATGCCTCCTGTATAAGAGTCTTTGGTTTGTAACTTGGTTTTTAGACTCCATTTACTAACATGAAGTAAAGCAGGAATCATCTTCGCTAAAGATAAACCATAACGGGTACTGGGTTTAAATAAACTGGTAGGACCATCAATGGTAATGGTAAATCCAGTGTCAGCATCCCCCTCAATATATGCCATTAATTGAAACAATTTTAAATAACGAAATAAGAGTTTATATTCCCCTGGATCATTACGATGAGCATTAATAATAATATAATTAGAACGATAAAAAACTCCCTGAATTTGCGACAAATTATAACGATGGATTAAAGTTTCTGGTTCAGGAGAATCAAAATTAGTTAAAATTCTATTTTCTTGTAAGTCTGCATATAATCCCCTTTCAATCTCACTTGGTAATACTTCTCTTTTTAACTCTTCTGTCAATAAGCTGGCTATATTTTCTAGTATTTTAGGTCGATTTTGAGGGATAGGTAAAGACTCTGCTGAACGACTAAAGACTTTTTTTCTAAGTTCTTTTGGTTCGAGAGGACTGACAATTTCAAAGGTAGAAAAATTATTTTTTAATAAATGAGATAATCCCCTTTTTAACCTATAATTTGGATTGTCTCCTTCTAAGTCTGATAACTGCTTATTTAGGTGTTTTTGAGTTTGATCAACACAGTTTTGAAAACAATCAATTTGTTCAGCAGCTAAAGCAATATTATAACTATTTAAAGATAAACGTTTTGGTACAATTGTGTCTCCACTATAACGATACATGAGTAAGTCAGAAGGTAACATATTCTAATATTTAAGATTAAGATTTAATTATAAGCAGTAATTCTGTAATTTTTTAATAACTTAATGTAATTTTTGCATCAAGACTTAATAAATCGTTATATAATATAGTTGTTATTCCTTTCACAGTCATGACAGAGATGAAAGCGACTATTTATCGCCCTTTAGAATGTCGTCCCGATAGTTATCAAAGTTGGTATCAACAGGCAAATAGACTGCGGATGGATCAACTTTATCTAGAAGCATTAATGTGTTACGAAAAAGCCTTAGAATATTATCCAAATGATTATTGGTCTTGGTATAAAAAAGGTATGACACTAGAAGAATTAGGACGTTACGAAGAAGCTATCGTCAGCTATGAAAAGGCAACTAAAATAGAACCAAATAACTATTGGTCTTGGTACGATAAAGGTTGTGTCCATCTTGAAGAGTTAAAAGAGTACGAAAACGCTATTAACTGCTTCAAAAAGGCTTTATTAATCTATTCTGACGATTATTGGGCGCAATATCGCATCGGAGAAGCTTATCGTTTATGGGAAAAATATTCCGAAGCGATCGCAGCTTACGATCAAGCGTTAACCATCAGACCGAACGATTATTGGTCATGGTATCGCAAAGGAGACTGTTTACGCCATCAAGGGGAGTTAGAAGCAGCTTTAACTCATTACGAAAAAGCTTTATCAATTAAACCTTATGATTATTGGGGATGGTATCAACAGGGAAAAATTTTACAAGAATTAAACCGTTTTGATGAAGCGATTAATTGTTACGAAAAAGCCCTAGAAGCTGAACCCAATGACGAATATGCTTGGTATCATCAAAGTCATTGTCATGCAGCTTTAGATAACAATGATCAAGCTATTAACTGCTTATTAGAAGCTCTTGATATTGCCCCTAATACCATTTTTAATCTAGCTAAAAATAAC
>JASJEA010000121.1 GCA_030064935.1 Crocosphaera sp.
AGAACGTATTCCCCAGAGGCATTTACTGTCGAGGGGATAGCGAGTTGTGGCGTTCAACCCCTAAAGGTTAATCCTTTAGAAAGAGTTGGATAGATTTGACTACATCTGTCTATCTTAACTTTAACGCTACAAAAACGAATAGGATGGCTATTACAAGTAAGCTAACGGCATTGCCCACATCAATGCTACCTGTTTCGACAATGCTGATCACCACTGCCAGGATAACGATTCCCAGGATGTCATCGAGAATAGCTGCTCCCAGTATAATCTGACCTTCTGTGGATTTGAGAACTCTCATATCTTGCATTACTTTTGCAGTAATGCCGATACTGGTTGCACTCAAAGCCGCACCTGCGAATAATGCTGGCAGAGATGGAATATGAAACAGGTAAACCAGTCCAAAAAATCCCAAAATAAAAGGGAGAGTAACCCCTACCACTGCAACCGCAGCCGACTGAAAGCCCACTTTAATTAATTCTTTTAGATCCGATTCGAGACCAATGGAAAATAGGAGTATTCCTACCCCAAACTCAGCGGCCAATTCAATGACTGTATTGACTGAGCCGCTAATGCTCTGCTGAAGGATTTCAGGTTTAACGTCGGTCAATAAGGAGATGAAATTGATAAAAGTAGAATTAATCTCTCCTCCTTCCAACATTAAGATATGAAACCCTGAAATTCCCAAAATCAAACCAGCAATTAGATCCCCCAATACCGTTGGCAGGCCGACTCTAACTGCCATTTCTTCTAGGAAACGACTGCTGGGATATATAATCAGTGCAAAGAAACCTAAAATAATACCTAAAGCTTGGGTTGATTCTTGAGTGCTTTGAGCAGTCGCTACGAGAAAGGAGGGGATATAATTAGCATCTTCGAGAAATTTTAAGAGGGTGATATGGGAGAATATTTCGTATACATTGGAGAGTAAAATCATAATAGCAGAAATGGGCTTTTGATTCGAGATTTGAGCGAGTATACAAGGCAAGACTATTGTACAAAATTTAAAAATTGCTGAATGACAATAACGTTGGCAATGTCGATAAAAAAGGCTCCTACCAAGGGAATAACAATAAATGCTTTTGGAGATGGACCGAAAAGTTCTGTTACTGCTGTCATATTAGCGATCGCTGTTGGGGTTGCCCCCAAAGACAGTCCAGCAAAACCGGCGGCCATTGTCGCTGCGTCAAAGTCTTTACCCGCAAGGTTAAACAGGATCAACATACTATAGGCGATGACAGCGACTAATTGAAAGATTAGCACCAGCAAAATTGACCCGGCTAAATTGCTTAAAGTCCATAGTTGTAAACTCATCAAAGAAATGGACAAAAACATACCCAAACTGAGATCGGATACCAGTTCCATTGACGGTGTGTCTGCCGGCCAAGGAAGACTTTTAAATACGAAAGGAATGGTATTGGTTAAGAGAATACCAGCAAATAAACAGGTAACAAATTCGGGTAAGTTAAGACCAAGGAATTGTAAGAAAATATTGGCCTGAACTCCAATACCAATGCAGATGGTTATTACCAGAATGACATTGAGCATGGTATTGTAGTCAATTTTTGCAGTTGGCTGATCATCGTAGGGAAAACCCACCACTAAATTTTCATCGCTTTTTGAGGTTAATTGATGACGAGTAATCAAAAAATTAGCAATCGGTCCACCGACGAGCCCACCCAAAATTAAACCAAAGGTTGCTGTAGCAATTCCCACTTCTGCTGCATTAGTCACCCCGTAGTCTTGGGCAAAAATTGGGGACCAAGCGATCACTGTTCCGTGTCCTCCGCTTAAAGGAATTGAACCAGAAATTATTCCTAGTGCGAGGGGCAAACCTAAAATAGTCATCGCTAGGATACCAATAGTATTTTGAATAATGAGAAAAAAGCTGGCCAATATTGACACAATAATTAAAGATTTTCCTCCTTTTACTAAGGCACTGAATTTCGCTGATAGACCGATTGTAGTAAAGAATATCAGTAAAAAAGTATCTCGCATATTGAGGGCAAATTCTAAAGGAGTTCCTATCATAAAGTAAATAATTGAGAAAAAGATAGACGCTAAAACGCCACCCGATACTGGTTCGGGTATATTATACTTCCGCAAAAAAACTATTTTGCGATTGAGAAATTTTCCCAGATATAAAACGAGAATAGCGATTACTAATGTATCTCTTGCTGAAAATTTCATGAAACTAAAACATCTCCCCTATAGTTTTCAAGCTAGATGATCTCTGTCTTAAATCTAGTCAATTCTACTTTAATTTTTCATTCAAAAGGGTAGCTTATTATCATAAGTTAAAAATGCTCACAATACGTTTACGAATCCATTCGACGGGATGATTTATTTCTTCTTCTAATAACCCCATTTCTTTGAGTTCATCTTGATAACTTGCTAAGACTGCTTTACGGTTGGCTAATTCATTGGCTACATCTTCAGCTAAGTGAGGATACTGAGTTAATAAGTCATGAAAACATTCTTTTCCAATCATAAATAAAAAAGTATCTGTAGCAGCTATCATGGTAGTTGGATAAGGAACATCTAGCATCAGAGGAAGTTCTCCAAAATAATCCCCCGATTTAAAAGTTAATAAACGATTACTAATCTTTTGATTTTCAAAAATGGCATCAATTTGCCCAGATAAAACAATGTTAAAGTGATGATCTATTTCCCCTTGTTGTATAAAAGTTTCTCCACAAGACAAATGACGACGTTTCCCCATTTCAATGATGTTTCTTAGTTGCAGATCATTTAACGAACTAAAACAACTTATTTTTTGTAAATAGCTTTTTAAGGTGGGGATTTTTCTGGATTGTATTACCGATGAAGTTTCATCTTTTTGGCCACGAATTAAAGTGGCTAATTCATCTGGATTTTTTAACCACAGATCACGCTGAGGAAAAGGAATTTTAATCCCCCTTTCTCGGAAATTATATTCAATAATATAGTTTAGAGAACTTATTATAAATTGTCGGTTGTCAATTCTATTCACCCAAACCCATAATTCAAATAGCAGAGCATTGTCGCCAAATTGTTTAAAAATAACTTTAGGAGAAGGATTAGTTACAACGGATTCTTCCATAAAGGCTGATTCTAATAACAACTCCGTAACCAAGAGGGGATCACTACTATAATCTACACCAACAGGGATTTCAATACGGCCTTGACAATTTTCGTAATTCCAATTCTCGATAGGTTCACTGGTCAAATGGTTATTAGGAACAACTAACTCTGAGCCTTTAAAAGTGCGAATAACTGTGGAACGAATAGAAATTTCTTTAATAAATCCTAAATTGCCCTTAAATGAAATTAGATCACCTACTTTTAACTTATTTTCCCCCAATAAGGTTAAACCACTCACTAAATTTCTAGTTAATTCTTGCAGTCCAAAACCAATTCCAATGCCCAATCCTCCTACAATAACAGCTAAAGACGTAAAATCTAAGCCCATTCCCTGTAAAACAACAATATAACCCAGTGTTGCCAGTCCTAAGCTAGTGAGTGTACCCGTTACTTCTCGATCCCCTTCGCTTAACTTTAACTTGACCAATAAATAATACTTTAAAAATCTCTTGATTCCCCTAGCCAACAAAGTCACCAATGACAGTAGGATCATGACTTGAATTAACCAGAGAAGGGAGATAGTTTGGGATTCGATTTGTAAAAGTGGTCGATTGAGTAAGGTTGGTAGCCATTCTTTCCAAGAAGATAATTCAGTGAAGCTCATATTTCCAATTACTCATATTTCCGATTAATTGACATCCTCACTGCCCTAAAAGTTCAGTGATTCCTAAACCTCACGATTTAGGTTTCTGCTTCAATGCAGTCGCCTTCCGAGATTTACTCTCTTCCGGTCTTACACTCGCTCCACAGACTGACACCGCAAGCCCTGCGGCCAAAATATTTTGACTGGTGTTTATGTCACGATCATGGTACGTGCCACATTTAGGACATTTCCATTCACGAATGTTTAACGGCAGTTTATCGACTATGTGACCACAATTGCCACACCGTTTACTACTTGGAAAATGGCGGTCAACCTTAATCAATTCTTTCCCATACCATTGACACTTATACTCTAATTGGCGGTTAAATTCTCTCCAACTAGCATCACCGATTGACCTAGCTAACTTACGGTTCTTAACTATATTTCTAATGGCTAAGTCTTCAATAGCAATCAGGTCATTTTCTCTAATAAGTTTAGTGGTTAACTTATGTAGAAAATCAGTACGGGCATCTTGAATTTGAGCATGAACTTTAGCTACTTCTAAGCAAGCTTTATATCGGTTATTTGAGCCTTTGATTTTCCGACTCAAAGCCTTTTGCTTTCTTATAAGCTTTTTATACAAGCTTTTCAAATGTTTCGGATTAGCTACTTTGTCTCCCTCGCTAGTGGTAATTAAGTTAGTAATTCCTAGATTAATACCTATCTTTTTACCTGTTTTTGGTATTGACTTGATAGTTGGGTCTTTAACTAAAATTGAGACAAACCAACGCCCCGATGGGTCAAGTTTAATTGTTACTATTGATGGTTGAAAATCTTGAGGAAAAAAACGACTCCAAACAATATTCAATGGTTCTTTACATTTAGCTAAAAACAGCCTACCATCTCTCCATTTAAAAGCTGATTTAGTGAATTCTGCACTACCTCCATTGCGTTTTTTCTTAAAGTTAGGGTATTTAGCCCTTTCAGACCAAAAATTGGTAAAAGCTGTTTGTAGATGTCTTAAGCACTGTTGCAGTGGAACACAACTGACATCCGACAGAAAATCTAAGTCTTCTTGCTTTTTCCACTCGGTTAACAAGCTTGATGTTTGATTGTAACCTATCCTTTCTTGCCTTTGATACCAGCCTTCTGTGCGTACTGCTAGTGCTTTGTTGTAGACTAAGCGCACACAGCCTATAGTACGTCGCAAGAGGTTTTCTTGCTTGGTAGTTGGGTAAAAGCGGAACTTGTAGGCAATTTCTCTCATACCTCACATTCTAACATATCTTTTGTGAGTATGCTAAGCTAAAACAATGATTAAAATTGTGATAGTTTTTACGCTTTATACTACAAAATAATACTTTTATATTTCAAGAGAAAGAGAAGTCCAATCAAGATACAATCAACAGCAGTAGGAGTACCCGCACATTTTATCAGCCAGTTTGCTCCTAAATGCGGTCGTGTTTCTCAAAAAAATAGACTAAATAAAGGACTAATATGGGAATGTAGGTGCTGTGGGTCATAAAATTTATGCAGATTTGGTCCGTGCGATAAATATTAAATATCGCACTCAGAGCGTTATATAGCGGAGAACCCAATGTATCGATTTCAGATAATTGCACACACACAAATGGGAGAGTCCATAGGTCTTGTGGGTTCAACCCCTGAGTTGGGAGCCTGGGACTTAGAAAACTGTTTACATTTACAAACCAGTAGCGATCGCTATCCTGTTTGGTGGGTTGATACCGATATCGACCTCACCCCATTTTTAACCTCTTCTAATAAAGAAAAAATCGAATATAAATATATCCGTTTTGCTGAAGATAATCAGGTGCAATGGGAATCCCTCGGCTCTAACCGTTGGCTACCCCTAGATCCCGATCCAGGTACGGAAACCATCACGGTAGATGATGGAGCTTTTGGTTATGTACAACCCTGGCCCTATGGTTATTGGAACACCCCGAAAACTCCTTTATCCAAAGGAAAAGAGGGATTAAAAATTGTTGTTATTGGTAGTTCTGTGGCGTTAGGTTGTAGTTCTTGGTTATTACAAGGATGGGCTTATCGTCTCGAACAAGCCTTAAATAAAAAATATGGTCATCAACTGGTCAATGTGTCTATGTTGGGAGCCAATGTTACAACCACTATGGAAAGATTTTCCCAGGTTGTTACCCCAGAAAAGCCAGATATCGTAATTATTGCGCTTTCCCTAGGGAATGAAGGCTTAGCCCATTGTCCCCCTCACCAAAGACCAGCGATTCAACGAAGGTTTGAAACTGGATTAGAGGAGCTTATCAAAATGACAGAAGGAATTGGTGCTATTCCTATACTGGGTTCACTCTATCCTAACGGTGATTACACTCAGGATCATGATTGGTTTATCAATGAAACCCATCAACGGATGAAAACCTGGGGAGTTCCTATTTTAGATTGGTTAGAAGTGTTAAGAGGAGAACAAGGTCGCTGGAAAGCAGGAATTTCTTTTGACCCGGCTCATCCTAACACAGAAGGTCATCGTCTCATGTATGAAGCCATCGATCTCAATTTATTTGCCCTTACAGCGAAGGATATTCTAAAAAAAAAACAACCGTCTCCACCTAAACCAGACGTAACTATCTATCAGGATGAAAAAGGGTTTCAGGTGTTGCAAAATCAACAAGCTCAGGGATTACACATTATCAATGCTTCCCCACACTGTTATATGGTTACCCCTTCTTGGGAAGACCTACAAAAACCTCTAGAAAAAGCAAATTTGACCCCTGGAATCTATCTCGCTAAAACCATGGGCGAAAACATCCCCCCATCTTTATCTGTGAGCGAAAACGGTACCATTGAAACCTCGTTAGAATTAGTTCCTTTTGCTGAGGTAGAATATGTCCCTGCTATGGGTTTCTTTTCCCCCAAGGTGTCTGAAATTCTCTATTACGATGGACAGCTAGGAATCTTAAAACAGGGAGAGCAGTTGCTACGGGTTATCAATGAATCGGATCATGAATACAGTATTCAACCCATGTGGAAAGAAGTCCGTCAGTCCCTTAAAGGAGCGAAATCGGGGGTTTATGTTGATCTCGTTGAACCTGAGACCCCTTTCCGCACCATGATGATTGGGGAAAATGGGTTAGAAAGTCGGGTGAAAATTCCTGCTAAGTCCGCACTATTGTTTCAATATCAGTGCGCTTTAGAGGATATTAGTCGAGTGGGAATTCTCCCCCTAGGCGATCGCTGTGCTATTCGCATGGTCTTACACAAAATGGAATATGATGGTCCGGCTTATCCTTTTGACTTGACACGCACCACTAATCTAAGTGATGTGGCGGATATTATCGAAAATGGGTTTTTCGATATGTGGAATCCCTACTTTCTCCACTATAACCACGATCAAAGACGGATTTATCATGGCAAATGGACTGAGTTATCTTTTGCTCACGAAGTAGAAGATGACGAAGATCCCCTCAATGATATGTCTCCAGTTTATGAACGGATGGAGAGGCGTTATTATTCTCGTTCCCAACGATTTTGGCACACTCTAAATCATTGTGATGAAGTGCTTTTTGTTCGCACGGGTTCCGCAAGCCGTGGGCAAGTGATGGATTTATTGTATAAATTGGAATACAAATGTCAAGGTAAACCATTTCGACTCTTATTGCTATCTGAGCAGCCTAGTCAAGAGTTTGCTGGTTTAGAGAATGTCATCCATTATGACCTCTATTTTAATCCTGATCGGATGTATGAGGATTTAGGCTACTGGATGTATTGCACTGATGTTATGCGTTCTATTCTCGATGATTTAGGGGTATCTAGTCGGAATCTTTTCTGGTGTCCCTCAAAAATAGCTTAAATTTATTGTTAATCTTGTGGGGGCGTTTCATAAAACGCCTCTACAAAAACAGTTAAAACGAATAAGTTATTTGAATCTTCATGATTCTGATTTTTGACTCCTTAAATTTACGAAATTAATTAATCTAAAAAATATGGAAAATACAACCACATCTATGCTATTAACTTCCTATAAATTAGGCAATCTTACATTAAAAAATAGAGTAATTATGGCACCTTTAACTCGTTCTAGAGCAGGGGAAGAAAGAATGCCTAATGACTTGATGAAAGAGTATTATACTCAAAGAGCATCGGCCGGATTAATTATTAGTGAAGCAACCGTTATCTCTAGACAAGGTTGTGGTTGGTTAAACACTCCTGGTATTTATTCTGATCAACAAATGAAAGCTTGGAAGCCCATCACAGAAGCACTTCATGAACAAGAAACTCCCATTTTTTTACAACTTTGGCACGCTGGAAGAGCATCCCATAGTAGCTTTCAAGAAAATAATCAATTACCGGTTTCTGCCTCAGCAATTAAACCCAATGGAGAGTATATTCATACCCCTATTGGTAAGCAACCTTACGAAACACCTCGCGCCTTAGAAACCGAAGAAATACCTGGCATTGTTGAAGATTATCGTCTCGCTGCTGAAAGGGCTAAAAAAGCTGGTTTTGATGGGGTAGAAATTCATGGAGCGAATGGTTATTTAATTGATCAATTTTTACAATCTAAAAGTAACCAAAGAACAGATAAATATGGAGGCAGTATTGAGAATAGATATCTTTTTTTACAAGAGATTATTGAAGCTGTTTTAACTGTTTTTCCTGCCAATCAAGTTGGTGTTAGACTATCTCCTAATGGTGTCTACAATGATATGGGATCTCCTGAATACAGAGAATTATTTATCTATGTTGCTAAACAGTTAAATAGTTATGGTTTGGCTTATATTCATCTCTTAGATGGTTTAGGTTTTGGATTTCATGAACTAGGTGAACCCATGAATTTAAAAGACTTTCGTGATGTTTTTGAGGGGACATTAATAGGTAATTGTGGTTATACAAAAGAAAGTGCAGGAGAAACAATAAAGGAGGGAAATGCTGATTTAATTGCTTTTGGTAGACCTTTTATTAGTAATCCTGATTTAGTAGAAAGATTTACTAATAATTGGCCATTAAACCCTGAAGCTGATCTGAAAATTTGGTATTCTTTTGAACCAGAAGGTTATATCGATTTTCCTACTTATCAAAATAGTTCAAAGGGTTAATTCATTGCTTATTATGTGTAGCTTTGGGAGTTCGGAGTTCTGATTTTGGCAAGAAGACATCAGTGTGCCTCATGAGAGTCGGTCAATCAGAATGTAGAATGTAGAATGCGCGAATGTAGAATTACCTCCACCTCAAGTTGGAGGCTTGAAACAAGGAAAATTATTTTTCTCTTGTGTCGATTGGATATGGCGAGGTTTCCTCGCCATCCCTCCACCGCTTTTCATCCCCTTGAAAGGGGAGGCTTGGCACCCTTTTTTTTGGTCAAGAAGGCGATAGCTTAACTCCTGACTCCTAAAACGAGAAGACTTTATCTCACAAATATGGGAATTGCTATAAACGTGAGTTCAGTGTTAGGAGTTCGGAGTTCGGGGTTATTCTTTTTTAAAGGAGACAATGAGGGTTTGAGACTGCTGATTTTAGTAAGTTGTCTCCGAATTGCCCTAGATCGAACTCAGGTTATAAAATGTTAAATCTCATTACAAAGGAAGAGATAAGACTTGTCATCGGTTACGGATGTGTGAATATGATAATTGAAGTAATTTTGTCAAAGTTTGTATTGTAATGGGTCTGAAAATCGTTGAAAATTTTGATTCTAGTTTTACCCTAGTGCCAGAAGCCAAAGAAGCTTTATTTAATTTGTTAAAAAATTCAGATTTTATTAAACAAATATCACAACAGCTATCACAATCAGAGATAGACATTGAATTTACTGGCTTGTTATTTCAACCTGTTCCTTATAGCACCCAAACACCCAAAGGAATGCCACCAGAATTTGAAGTTTATCATCATTCAGATGAACATATTATTATCAATGTTCCCCCCAATTTTATGTTCAAAGCTAAAATCTTTAAACCCAGTCGTCTCTGTGCAATTTATCGTAAAATTGAGTGTTTATCAAAGGACTCTTAAAAACCAGTTTGGTTAGGTGGGTAAAGTTTTCTAGATCATGAGTAAGTGAAATTATTATCTAATTTGCCCATCCTACCGTCTATTTATTGTAAAATCAACTAATTTTTCCTCTCCTTATTGTGTAATCATCATGACAACTCAAACCACTATTCCTAGTTTAAACACCATTGATTATTTACCCTATCTTAATGAAGAAGGAAGCCTTTCTGAAATATTACAAAAAAAGATAGGGGTTTATGCAATTTTTGATGAGAATAAGACATTAAAATTTGTGGGGTATTCCAGAGATATTTATGCAAGTTTAAAGCAACATTTGATCCGTCAACCCCATCAATGCCATTGGTTAAAAGTGGAAATGATCACCCGGCCCAGTCGAACCGTTTTAGAAGAAATAAAAGATAACTGGATTGATGAACAGGGAGATATATCCCTGAAAAATCAAGAGTATCAGGCATTATGGAACCAACCCATAGATACTAAATCTACTATGACAGAAGAAGAACAAGAAAGCTACAACAATAGTGATGAACTAACACAAATTAAACTATTGAAAAAAGTGGCGAGACGAGTGCAAGCAGAAATCGAAGAAATCTTAAAGAAACGAGGTAATACCATGGAGATTCGTTTTAATCCTAAACTTAAAGAACAAGGATTATTAGACTTAAAATAACTGATACTTGAAAAATGTTGTACATTAAAAGGTGACGTTAATAAAATGATCAAGGAGTAACCTGTAATGACGTGGCGCGGTTCAGTCAGTATCCCAGATCGGATTTTTGGAACCTTAGTCTATTGCTTTGCCGTATATGATTGCTTTGCCGTATATAATGTTTCCCCCTTTGGCAGTTCTCTCTTACAACAGTTTCCATTCTTTAACTTTTTCCTGATTCCTGCCATCCCTGTCGGACTAATTTATGGTTTATTCGGTGTTTTGTTGGGACCATTAGGGCGTTTTGGTAGTTTTCTTGTTTTTATACTTCTATTTGCTGCAGTAGTACGCAACGATCGCGTTAGCCATTTCATCCGTTACAATGCCATGCAAGCTATTCTCATTGGTATTTTATTAGCTTTGGGTGGCATTATCATGCAATACGTTCTTGTGCCCGCATTGGGACCAAGTGGTATTATCACAGAAACCCTTTTAAATGTTCTCTTTTTAGGGGGTTTAGCAGCATCTTACTTTTCCATAATTCAATCAGCATTAGGACGCTACGCTGAAATTCCTACGATTTCTGAAGCTGCCTATTCTCAGGTTCGTTGGTAACGTAATCTAAGGCTTAAGAACCCATCACAGGGTTTTCAATGCTACCGATCCCTTCGATTTCCACCCTAATGCGATCGCCGATATTGACTGGACCCACGCCTTCGGGGGTCCCGGTTAAGATAACGTCCCCTGGAAACAGGGTAAGAATATGAGAAATATAGGAAATAATAGTTTGAGGAGAGAACACCATCTCCTGTAGAGAAGCAGACTGTCTGGGTTCGGTCTCATTATTAACAAAGGTTTGCAGGCTTGCCCCAGTATTTAATTCACGGATTACCCAAGGACCCAAGGGGCAAAAGGTATCAAACCCCTTAGCTCTTACCCATTGATTATCTTTCTTTTGAAAATCACGGGCAGTAACATCATTGGCTATAGTATAGCCCCAGATTTTGCTCCGTGCTTCTTGAGGGGAACAGTTTTTGGCAACTTCTCCGATCACTAAGGCTAATTCGCCTTCATAGTCCACTTGTTGAGATTGTGGGGGGTAATAAATGGCTTGTCCTTCTCCAATAAGGGTTGAAGGGGGTTTGAGAAATAGTAACGGTTCGTCAGGAACCTTATTGCCCAGTTCCTCTGCATGAGCTTTATAGTTTCTGCCCACGGCAATAATTTTAGAAGGAAAACAAGGAGCTAAAAATTCATAACTATCAGCTTTTAAGACAACACCACTGGGTTGTCCTCCATCCCAGGGGGCAGCATCAAAGACGGCCACACTACGGTTAAGATTTAGTGAACCATAATGGATATTTCCTTGAGTTGTTTTCACTCGAACATAACGTTGCGGCATAAACTTCAGCAATCAGGTAAGTTAGAAATAGACCAATGGGCTTTTGAGTAAGGTAGCCATTAGTCAAACACTCGTAGTATGATTTTAAAGGAATCTGTCCCAAAAACAAGATATTTTTTTGTGTGATTAGTTTCTCGATTATCCTTGCTTCTTGCTCCCAAGACTCTATGGAGATCAAGAAGCCAACCTGTCCATAAGGAGTTTAAAGCAAATGAGTCAACAGTATGAAATGATTTATATCCTGCGCCCTGATATGTCAGAAGAGCAGGTTAACCAGGCAGTGAACAAATATAAGGACTTTTTGACCGAAAATAACGCCACTAACCTAGAAGTTAAAATTTGGGGAAAGCGTCGTCTGGCTTATCCTATCCAAAAAAAGGTGGATGGGATCTATGTCCAATTCAATTATGAAGGAGATGGACAACAAATTGCCCCTCTAGAGCGGATGATGCGTTTAGGAGAGGATGTGATGCGCTATCTTACTATTAAGTTAGATAACGTTTCTCCTCAGACTGAGGAGGAGGAAGAAACTGAAACAGTAGCAGAAGTAGAAGCCGAAGCCGAAGTACAACCTGTTGCCTCTGAAGCTTAAAATATTATTACTTAATTAGTAATTAGTTCCAAGAGATAAGAAAATTACATTTCTTATCTCTTTTATTTTATTTGTTTTAAAATGTCTATCAATCGTCGTCAATTTTTAACCGCTTCTTTAGGTAGTTTAAGCTTAATGGCTACCTTATCTCAAAGAATATCAGCACAAGATGCCCCTATTATTAAACCCCGAAAACTTAAATCAAGATCGGGTGTGGGTTTAGTAAGCCCAGCCGGAACTACATACGTCACAGAAGATATTAATATTGTTGAAGATGCTGTCAAAGCATTAGGTTTAACACCTTATTTTGCACCCCATCTGTTAAATAAGTATGGTTATTTAGCAGGAAAAGATGAAGAGCGAGCCAATGATATTAATCAGTTTTTTGCTGATCCGAATATTGATATCTTATTACCAATTCGTGGGGGTTGGGGATGTGCAAGGATTCTTCCTTATTTAGATTATGATTTAATTAAAAATAATCCTAAAATTATTGTTGGTTTTAGTGATTTAACCGCCCTATTAATGGCCATCTATACCCAATCAGGTTTAGTCACTTTTCATGGTCCTAATGGTATGACATCTTGGCGTACAGGACAAGTTAAATCATTTAAAAAAGCCTTATTTACTGAGGAAAAAATAAATTTTCAAAATCAACGAGATGGAGACGATGATAACCGTTTAATGCAGGTTAAAAATCGTATTAAAACGATTACCCCAGGAAAAAATAGAGGCAAAATAATTGGGGGAAATTTATCGGTTTTATCAGCAATTATTGGTTCTCCTTATTTCCCAGATTTGACTAACCATATTCTATTTATTGAAGATGTAGGAGAAAGTATTTACCGTATTGATCGCATGATAACTCATCTAAAGGTTGCTGGTATTTTAGACAAAATATCAGGGTTTATTTTTGGAGGATGTACCAATTGTTTAC
>JASJEA010000122.1 GCA_030064935.1 Crocosphaera sp.
ATTTGTATTTGTTTGTAAACTAATAATTCCCGATCCATCAGGGTTAGAAACAAAAAAGAAAGGTTTCGAGGTTTTCCAGGGGGAACTTTTGGGCAAAACAACAACATTTTCCTGGTCCCATTTGGCTTGAGACTCACCGGCTTTTGCCCAATTTTCTCCTAGGCCGAAAATACGAAAACTTCCCACATCAGGAAAATGCCAAGTTCCTCTAATCAGTTGTCGTTTTAAGTAGATATTAGCCACAAAATCATCTTTATTTTTCCATTGATTTCTGAAGTTATAAAAACCCTTTTGTTGATCAATTAAAGTCTTGCTAAATAAAGAAATTGGGTTTTCACTTTTAACGGATTTGTTATGATTATAGTAAGCTAAAACAAAAGGAGCTTGATAAGGACTATGAATACCAAAACTTCTATCACCTTCAAGTCCTAAATATTGTTCAAAAATTGAACTAATTGCTGGTAAAAATTCTTGATTTACAGTTACTAAACCAACGGAAAAAAGAGCATCTCCTGCATAGTAGCGATGTCTTCCATAGGGGTTTATATTTAATTGATTATCATCGTCAATAATTCGCATAATATAATGGGGTAAAATCCATTGAGCAGAAGAGCCTACTACTAAGTCTTTTCCTATTACATTGCTATAAGCTTTTAAAAAGGGAAAAACTGTTAAAATTAACGGTTCTGTAGTGTAATGATCTCCTTCACTACCAAAGCCACGATCACCAATAGCAGTGGTCAAATATCGTTTAATATTTCTTTCTGCTATCCTCATATAATGGTAAATTTTATCATTATCTAAATTAGGTTCTTTTAAAATAGCTAAGGCAGCCAAACCTGCTGCTCCTCTTGCCCTTGCGTTCCAATTACTTCCCGCATTACTATTCCATCCATTTCTAGGAGAATCACCTTTTACTAATTGAGCAGTTTGTGCAGCCAGCCAATTGGTTATGGTACTAATTTTTTCTTGATCCCAAAGAGGATAACAAAAGTCATATGCTAAGGCTACTCCTGCAACAATAGGCGAGTGTTCTAAAAGTCGTTTACCAGGATTATTAATTGATTTTTTCACTAGCTCCCAGCCAGTTTTTGCTAATTCTTGATCATTATTAAGCAATGCCAAAAAACAGTATCCAGTAGCATGATATCCTGCATTTGGAACATAAGCATCATAATAAATTGGTTTTTTAAATGTGCTTTTTAATTGTTGAATAATAGCTTGTCCTTTTTGGGTTTTTACTATCTCTCGAAGATTTGATAATTCATGCTTGCGAAAGATAAGACGGGGATGTTCTTGAGGTGCCAAATACTGATGATTTGTAATAGGAGTTGGCCATAAAGGTGTGGTGTTTCCAGTAACATTTCCTTGGAGAAATCTTTGTTTATAATTTCCTCTATAACTGCCTATAATTTTGTCTTTGTGAGGAACTAAATCAATATTATAAATAGCTTCATATATTTCATCTTCCCAAGGATGAGATTGAATATTTACAGCAATTTTTAATTGCCAAGCTTCCCGTTTTTTTGAAACTTTAATATTTTTCAAATTAACTGTATCTAAGTTATTTTTTTTGACTGTTCCTTGATGATCGACATCTTGATTAAATTGTTTAGCATATCCCCAAACTTCTGGTTCACATTTTCCTTGATCACAGATTAGATCTAAGGTTATATTTTGATAAACAGGTTTTTCTTCCCAAAGTTTCCAAACCCCATGTTTTAAGGTTAAATGGATATTACCAGACAGTTTTTTTAGGTCAAAAGAATGTAAAATAGGAGCATTTGAGCCTCCTAATAAGAAAATAATTAGAGGTAATAGTAGTAGATATTTCTGTTTCATTTATTTGATAAAATTTACATTTTTTGCTTATAATCTAAGTATAGAAAATTTTCACACTACTTTCAGAGTAAATTTTATTATTCTTTTAACTAGGAACTTTATGAAGCAACCTTCTTCTTTAAATCATCCTATTGTGGAACAAAGTTTTGCTATTATCGATCAAGAAATTGGTCAACATAATCTTAATCCTTTAGAGTATAAAATAGTTCGTCGGGTTATTCACTCAACGGCTGATTTTGAGTTTATTAATTTGCTTAAATTTAGCCCTAATTCTATTACAATAGGGATTAAAAATTTACAAAATAAAACCCCAATTATTACTGATGTTACAATGGTCAAACAAGGGATTAAGAATTTAGTTTCTAAAACCTTTAATAATCCTATCATAACAGCAATTGAACAAGCCCATCATCCTCTCCCTGGAAAAACTCGAACAGAAACAGGCTTATTGTCTTGTTATGAACAGTATCCTCGTGGTATTTATGTTATTGGAAACGCCCCCACCGCTTTACTCGCATTGTGTCAACAAATTAAAGAAAAAAAAGTACAACCTAGTTTAATTATTGGGGTTCCTGTTGGTTTTGTTTCTGTGTTAGAATCTAAGGCAATGTTAGCTGAAATTAATGTTCCTCAAATTCGTGTAGAAGGTAGAAAGGGAGGTTCATCTGTAGCGGCTGCCATCATAAATGCTTTATTAATTTTAGCCTGGAGAAATCAATAATAATATGAACAGAATATCAAGTTATATTAATAATAGTCAATCATGATTAGAGTAATTGGAATCGGACTAAAAGGAAGAGAGAGTTTAACAAATAATATACAACAAATTATCGATAATGCTGATTTATTAATGGGAAGCGATCGCCATCTCAGCTACTTTATTAGTCATCCAGGAAATCAAGTCGTTATTAGCAATTTATATGAAGATATAAACACCTTAAAAAAAATAAAGGGAGCTCATCAATTTATCGTTATTTTAGTGAGTGGTGATCCTTTATTTTTTGGTTTAGGAAGGTTATTATTAGAACATTTTGAAGCAGAAGAATTAGAATTTTATCCCCATGTAAGTTCTATACAATTAGCATTTAGTAGTCTTAAAATTCCTTGGAATGATGCTAAACTAATTAGTAGTCATGGTCGTAATTTAGACGAATTAATTTCAAGTTTACAACAAGGAATAGAAAAAATTGCTATCCTCACAGATCAAAAAAATAATCCGCAAGCGATCGCCGATCTTTTATTAAGTTTAGATATAGCAGTAAATTATGATATTTGGGTATGCGAAAATTTAGGAGACACTGATGAAAATATTGAGTGTTTTACCCCTCAAAAATTAGCTAAGCTAAATCATCAATTTTCATCTCTCAATATAGTAATTTTGTTGCGTAAACATGAGCCTAATTTACATCAAAATGAACTAAGTAAATTGCCTCTTTTCGGCATTGAAGATAAATATTTTTTGACCTTTAAAGATCGTCCTGGACTCATGACAAAAAGGGAAGTTAGAATGATACTTTTAGGAGAATTATGTTTAAAACCCCAACAAACTATTTGGGATATTGGTGCGGGAACTGGTTCAGTTTCCATTGAAATTGCCCGTTTATGTCCTGAGAATCAGGTTTACGCAATTGAAAAAACAGCAATGGGAATTAATTTAATTAATAAAAATTGTCAAAGATTTCAAGTCAACAATATAGTAGCAGTACAAACAAAAGCACCTGAAAAATTACAAGACTTACCGAAACCTGAACGTATTTTTATCGGAGGAAGTGGAGGTAATTTAATTGAAATCCTAGAGATTTGTAAGCATAAATTAGCTATAGATGGCATTATAATTATGGCTTTTGCAACCTTAGAAAATCTAGTGATATGTTTAGATTGGATTAATAAAAATAACTGGGACTATCAACTGTTAAATGTTAATATATCTCGTTCTCTTTCCATTGCTAAACTAACTCGTTTATCTCCTTTAAATCCTGTTTTTTTGCTTAAGATACATCAAAGGTAACAAAAAGAGTGGGTTACGACAGATTGCCATATTCTTGTCATAACCTCAACCATAGCAATCTAACCCACCCTACCCCAATGCTGAAACAGTTCCCTAGAAAGTTGTTATAAGCAAGAATGCTTATATTACCGTATATTTAATGCTATACCTTCTTTTTCTTAGCTTTTTGTTTTTCCCTTTGTTTTGCCCGTTTTGCAGCAGCTTTTGCTTCCTTTTCTGCCCGAATTCTTTCTTGTTCTAATTTAACTCTTTCCTCCTCTTTCCTTTCCAAATAATAATAATAGTTTCCTGGATAAACAATTAACTCCCCATCCCGAAGTTCCACGATTTTATTAGCGACTTGAGAGATAAAATAACGATCGTGAGAGACTAATAAAACGGTTCCATCATACTTAGATAAAGCATTTTCTAGCATCTCTTTAGCGGGAATATCTAGATGATTAGTCGGTTCATCCAAAACCAATAAATTAGCTGGTTGTAAGAGCATTTTGACCAACGCTAAACGGGCTTTTTCTCCACCACTTAATCCCTCAACCTTTTTAAATACTGTGTCCCCACTAAATAAGAAGCGGCCCAAGAGACTTCTGACTTCCACATTTTTCCAGTCAGGAACTTCATCGTGAACGGTATTCATCACAGTTTTACTCAAGTCTAATGCTTCCGCTTGATTCTGTTCAAAATATCCTGGAAGAACATTATGTTTACCGAGAGTAACAAGTCCTTCAGTATTTTTTTCGATTCCCATAATGAAACGAAGTAATGTGGATTTTCCTGCACCATTGGGACCAAGAAAAGCAATGCGATCGCCTCTTTCAACAACTAAGTTTGCACCTAAGAAAAGAATCTGTTCATCATAGGTATGGACTAAATCTTCAATAATAACGACTTCCTTTCCACTTTTCGGTGCCGGAGGAAACTCAAAAGTAACCGTTTTCAATTCAGCAATAGGAGCTTCAACTCGTTCCATAGAATCGAGTTGTTTTTCACGGCTTTTTGCTTGGGTACTACGGGTGGCACTGGCTCGGAAACGATCAATAAATGCCTGTTGCTTTTCTATTTCTTTCTGTTGACGTTGATAGGTATTTTCTTGAATTTCTTTACTTAAAGTTTTTTGCTGAATATAATCTGAGTAGTTACCGATATAAGTGGTAGAAATTCCCCGTTCTGTTTCGACAATTTTTGTACAAATTTTATTTAAAAATTCCCGTTCATGGGAAACAATAACCATCGGAATATTAAGCCCTTTGAGATATGCTTCTAACCAGTCAACAGTTTCATAATCTAAATGGTTAGTCGGTTCGTCCAACAGTAATAAATCAGGATCTTGTAGGAGAATTTTTCCTAAACTCATACGCATTTGCCAGCCACAACTAAAATCACTGACAAGACGCTCACTATCTTCTATATCAAAACCCATTTCTGGCAACATTTTAGCTATTTCTGACTCTAAGACATAACCATCCAACCCTTCAAATTGTCTTTGTAAACGGTCTAATTTATGAATCAAATCATCTAATTCATCCCCTTTTGCCGTTTCCATTTGCTCCGTGATTTTTGCTAACTCATGCTGTATAGAATTAGCTTGAGCAAAGACAGTCCAAAACTCTTGATTAACCGTGCGACTGGGTTCAACTTCAAACTCTTGGGTTAAATAGCCAATTTTGAGACTAGCCGGCCGAACAACTTCTCCTGAAGTGGGTTCAATCTCCCCTTTAATAATTTTAAGCTGGGTAGATTTTCCCGCACCATTTGCCCCTACCAAGCCAATACGTTCCCCTGGGTTAACTTCCCAAGTTACATCTTTTAATACTTCTGCGTTAGGGTAAATTTTACTAATTCTTTCGAGTCTAAGCATTAATTGTCCTAATGAGTTGTGCTAATGAATAAATACTTTAAACGAACATTATTGATCTCATTTACAGTGTAAACAATCTTGTCCCCAAAAACTGTGGCATTTGGACCTCATTTTGCAGTCAATCAATCAATGGCAGTTTTCATTTACTTGTGGATTTTAGCTAACCCAGATATTGCCATTCGTACCTATTCAGGTTAATCTATCGATAATTATTAACAACCATTACCTAGACAAGCTTAAAATTAAGATGGAACAACGTGGCGTAACAATTTGGTTTACCGGATTAAGCGGGGCTGGCAAAACCACCATCACCCGTGCCTTAGAAGAAAAACTTAGAGATGCTGGTTATCCTTTAGAAATATTAGATGGGGATGTTGTCAGAACAAATCTAACCAAAGGTTTAGGTTTCTCTAAAGAAGATCGTGACACCAATATCCGCCGTATTGGTTTTGTCTCTCAGTTACTTACCCGTCACGGTGTAATTGTCTTAGTTTCTGCTATTTCTCCTTATCGTGAGATTAGGGAAGAAGTTAAAGGGAGAATCGGTGATTTTGTAGAAGTATTCGTTAATGCGCCTTTAAATGTCTGCGAAGATCGAGATGTTAAAGGACTATACAAAAAGGCCCGCGCAGGAGAAATTAAATCTTTCACCGGTATTGACGATCCTTATGAACCCCCTTTAAATCCTGAAGTGGAGTGTCGCACTGATCTCGAAACTTTAGAAGAAAGTGTTAATAAAGTTTGGCAAAAACTTGAAGAAATGGGTTATTTGGCTAAACCAGTGGCAGTTTAATCCAAACTTGACTTAATTAAGGTGGCCAATAGGCCACCTTATTTTGTTTATTGTTGTCGGATTTTTTATTGATTATTCAAAGATCAAAATACTGAGAGTGTGATCAGATTAGAGGAAACAGTAGGGTATGATTATTGGAGAAGTTCGTCCTTCTCAAGTGATATGATAATTTGGCTGTTGCTTGACCTCCTTTTCTCCTAATTCAGATGAATCTAGAACCATTTTGGTCTGAAGTCTTAAACTTCTGTCAAACGACTACTACAGCGATCGCCGATGAACTTATGGAAAAGTCGGGGAATGTCTCCCCCACCGCTAAAGAAGATGGTTCTTTAGTCACCTCGGCTGATCGTTGGGCCGATCAAACCATTCGCGAGGCGATCGCCTCAACCTTTCCCGAACACGGTGTTTTAACGGAAGAAACGACCCATATTTTCCCTGATCAAGATTGGTGTTGGATCGTCGATCCCATTGATGGAACCACTAACTTTACGAGAGGTATTCCGATTTGGGGGATTTCTTTGGGGTTGTTGTATCGGGGAACCCCTGTATTTGGTTTTGTCTATTTTCCCCCCTTAAAACAGTCTTTTTATGGTTATTGGTATGGGCAAACAGGGTTAAATGGACCGACAGGAGCCTATTGTGATGGTCAACCAATTGAGACCACTAAAGATACTCCTAGCAAAAGTCATGTATTCAATCTTTGCGCCCGTAGCCTAAAAGTTTTACAGAAGCCTTTTCCTTGTAAAATTCGCATGATTGGAGTAGCCAGCTACAATTTATTATTAGTGGCTTCAGGGGCTGCAGTCGGTGGAGTCGAAGCGACTCCGAAAGTGTGGGATATTGCGGCAGTTTGGGTCATTGTTCAAGCAGCAGGTGGAGTGTTTATTTTCTTAGAAAATGAGCCAATCTTTCCCCTGACAATAGGTAAGAATTATGGCACAAAATCTATCCCTTCTTTAGCGGTCAATCGCTCCGAGTTTGTGGAGATGTTTAAACCTTTAGTGGAATGTGTTTTATAAATGGTGGAACGGAAAGTTGTTCGTTTATCTAAGGTTGAATTATCTTGTTTAGAATGGAAGCAAGGAAAGGAACCTTTATTATTGTTACATGGCTTAGCAGATCATGCTTTGGTTTGGTCAAGTTTAGGGGATTATTTAGCAGCAAAGTATCATATTATTGCCCCTGATATGCGAGGTCATGGGGAAAGTAGTAAACCGAAACAAGGTTATAAGTTTTCAGATTATATTGATGATTTAAACGAGTTAATGGATAATTTGGGTTGGAAATCGGCTCATATTTTGTCTCATTCTTGGTCAGCTAAACTAGCAGCGATTTGGGCAACGCAACACCCTGAAAAGTTTAAAGATTTAATCTTAATCGATCCCTTTTTTATCGATAAAATGCCCTCATTTTTCAAATTGACATTTCCTATTTTATACAAAGTGTTACCTTTTTTGAAAGCGATGGGACCCTTTAATACTTATCAGGAAGCGGAAAATTTGGCCCGTACTTTAAAACAATATCGAGGATGGACTCCTTTACAAGCAGAAATATTTAAGTTAGGAATGGAAGAAAAAGATGAGGGAAAATGGGGCAGTAAATTTACCAAAGAGGCAAGAGACGAAATTTTTGAAGAAGTGATGAAATATGCAGGATTAACTGAACCCATTGATATTCCTACCCTATTTATTAAACCCGACAAAGGATTAAATCGAACAGCTTGGCAACTTAAACCTTATCATACCTATTTAAAACAGTTAACCATTGCAGAAGTTCCTGGAAATCATTGGGCTTTTTTAGTAGAACCGTCTGCTTTTAATGAAACCGTTAAAAACTTTTTATGCTCCCATTCCGATTCAGTAGAGGCTTAATATTATCCCTACAAGGGTAGATAGATCAGAATCTAGCACTCGATTTTCTCATTAAGTTGGAAAAAAAACTAATCAGGGCATCCCCACTGACAAAATCTGCCTACAATGGTTGGTATAGGCAAAAGTTAAGATCAAAATTATGTCAAACAATAACAACGGTGGTCTATTCGTAGCAGGTGTCTTCATTGGGGGAATGGTAGGAACTGTTACAGGATTATTATTGGCCCCCCGTTCTGGAAGAGAAACCCGACGTATTCTCAAAAAATCAGCCGATGCCCTGCCAGAGATGGCCGAAGACTTATCTAGTACAGTACAACTACAAGCCGATCGCCTTTCAGAGTCCGCCCAAAAAAATTGGCAGGACACCCTAAACCGACTCTCAGAAGCGATCGCCGCAGGGATCGAGGCCACACAAATGGAAGTGCCTCCCCCTGAGTCTCCCCGTGATATCACTCTTCAAACCCGTTCCTCAAACAATAATAATCTTTAGGGAAAAATGGTTAATGATCCCTTATTTTGGCTGGGGTGTTCACTTTTTTTAGTGGCACTTAGTCTCACCACAGTGTTGATTGTTTTGATTCCTGTTTTGCAAGAGTTAGCCAAGGCAGCCCGTAGTGCTGACAAGTTGTTTAATACCCTAGAACGTGATTTTCCTGCTACCTTAGAGTCTATTCGTCTGACCGGAGTAGAAATTACAGAATTGACCGAAGACATCAATGATGGGGTAAAAAGTGCCTCAGAGGTGGTCAAACAAATGGATAAGACCATTCATAGCACTCAGGGGCAAATGGGTAAACTAAAACAAGGAACTCTCCGTCTGACTAAGGGGATTCGGGTAGCTTGGCAAACTTGGCATCGTTCTCCCCAAAAAAGTCTTGAAAAAGAACAAAAATGAAACATGGACTTACTCATTGCTGCGATTACCCTTCCGTTTGTATTTGCCTTGGGTGCCTGTATTGGCAGCTTTATTAATGTGGTCATTTATCGCTTACCAGCAGGGCTATCTTTAGTTTATCCTCCCTCCCGTTGTCCCCATTGTGGACATCGTCTGGGGAAAACCGAAAATGTTCCCGTATTAGGATGGTTATGGTTGCGAGGCCGTTGTCGTTGGTGTAAAGGACCGATTTCTGCCCGTTATCCTGCCATTGAAACGGCAACCGGGATCTTATTTTGTTTGGTGTGTTGGCAATATGAATTTACCCTACAAACTCTAGGCTATTGGGTGTTAATCAGTTGGTTAGTCGCCCTATCTATGATCGATTTTGATACCATGACCTTACCTGGAGAATTAACCAAGTCAGGGTTAGTATTAGGGTTCATCTTTCAAGGGGTTATGGGTTGGCAAGCGAGCCAAACTCCTGAATATTTGATGTCAGGTATTAGTAGTGCAGTGTTAGGTATTTGGTTATTTGATCTGATCGGATTGAGTGGCCTAATTATTTTAGGGCAACAGGCTTTAGGAGGGGGAGACTCCAAGTTAGCAGCTATGCTAGGGGCTTGGTTGGGCTGGAAATATCTGCTTGTCACGAGCTTTTTAGCTTGTGCTATGGGTTCTATCTTTGGGGGAGTTGCTATGATCTTAGGTATTTTAGATCGGGGTAATCCTTTTCCCTTTGGACCGTTTTTGGCATTGGGAGCAATTTTAAGTCTGTTTTGGGGACAGGTTATTATATCTACTTATATTGAAACTTTTTTCCCTCTGAGTTAATGATGACCTTTCAACAAGAATTTCAACTGCTTCTACGGGCTTGCTATCCTTTAATCTATATTCCCACCCCTGAAGAAGAAAGATTGGAAAAAGCGATCGCTCAATGCGCCCAAACCTTACAAAATCGTAACATTTATACTTGGGACTTTGTGGATGGTTATCAAGATAATCCCAACAATGAAGGGGTAGGTAGACGTAACCCCTTACAAGCCTTAGAATTTGTGGAAAATTTACCCAATAGTGTCGGGGGAATTTTTATTTTACGAGACTTCCAACGCTTCTTAGAAGACGTTTCTGTTTCTCGAAAATTACGCAACTTAGCCCGCAGTTTAAAGTCTCAGGCAAAAAATATTATTATTATTGCTCCGCAAGTCCAAATCCCCGAAGAGCTAACGGAAGTTCTCACCGTGGTTGACTTTGCTCTGCCTACTGCCACAGAAATTAAAACAGAAATAGAGCGTCTTTTAGCAGCCACCGGACAGTCTTTATCGGACAGTTTAATAGATGAGTTGGTTCGAGCCTCTCAAGGACTCTCCTTAGAGAGAATACGCCGTGTTTTAACCCGTTGCATTGCTAGTCACGGACGCATGGAACCGGAAGACGTAGAATTGATTCTAGAGGAAAAACGTCAATCTATCCGTCAAACTCAAATCCTAGATTTTTACCCAGCCACCGAACAAATATCCGATATTGGGGGGTTAGATAACCTTAAAGACTGGTTATTGCGTCGAGGTGGGGCCTTTAGTGAAAAAGCAAGGTCTTACGGTTTACCTCATCCTCGCGGCTTACTATTGGTGGGTATTCAGGGTACAGGAAAATCTCTCACAGCTAAAGCCATTTCTCATCATTGGCATTTACCTTTATTACGTCTGGATGTTGGCCGACTTTTTGGGGGGTTAGTTGGAGAGTCGGAGTCTCGTACCCGTCAAATGATTAGTCTCGCAGAAGCTTTATCTCCTTGTGTATTATGGATTGATGAGATTGATAAAGCCTTTGCAGGGGTGGAAGGAAAAGGGGACGGAGGAACCACTAGCAGAGTGTTTGGGACGTTTATTACTTGGTTAGCAGAAAAAAAATCCCCTGTGTTTGTCGTAGCGACGGCTAATAACATTAAAGCCTTACCTCCGGAAATGTTACGCAAAGGGCGTTTTGACGAAATTTTCTTTGTGGGTTTACCAATACAAGGGGAACGAGAAGCTATTTTTACGGTTCATTTATCAAGACTTCGCCCCCATAATCTCAAAACTTACGACATCAAGCGACTAGCTTACGAAACGCCAGATTTTTCGGGAGCAGAAATTGAACAAACCTTAATTGAAGCAATGCACATTGGCTTTAGTCAAAATCGGGATTTCACCACTGATGATATTTTAGAAGCAGCCAGTCAGATTATTCCTTTAGCTCGTACCGCACAAGAAGAAATCGAATTTTTACAACAGTGGGCTGCTGCTGGAAAAGCCCGTTTAGCTTCTCGTCAAAGTGGGATCGGGAGAATTTAGAATTTAGAATGAAGAATTTAGAACCTTTTTACAAGGTGCAAGATGTGAATAAACCCTGGCCGATGAAAATTCCCCGTCTATTATGGCTAATATTTGTTATTAGCAGTTTAATTTTATTTGCTTGTGCAAGTTTACGTCATTGGTTATTTCAATCCAATGCCTTAGATTTAGGTTGGTTTGATCAATCTCTCTATTTAATTAGTCAAGGAAAACCGCCGATTGTTTCTTTTTCAGATGACCATATTTTAGGAGATCATGCAGCTTTTATTTTTTATCCGTTAGCTCTATTGTATGTCATCTATCCTAATGTTCATTGGTTATTTTTAGTGCAGGCGATCGCTTTGTCGATTACTATTGTACCTTTATGGTTACTCTCTAAGAAACAAGGTTTAAAAGATAATTTAGCCCTAACAATAGTTGGTGTTTATTTACTTTATCCTTTAATTTTTAATGTCAATTTATTTGATTTTCATTCAGAGGTGATTGCTCTACCGACAATTCTTTGGGCAACTTTAGCCGCAAGAGCAAACAAGTTTATACAATTTATCTTCGCTATTCTTTTAATTTTAAGTTGTAAAGCAGTATTATCTTTAACTGTTGCAGCAATGGGAGTCTGGTTATTATTGTTTGAAAAAAGAAAAAAATACGGATTTTTAGCCCTCATTCTCGGAACATTTTGGTTTATTATTACCACACAATTAATTATTCCTAAATTTAGTGGGGATGAAGTCGCTGCTGTGGGGCGTTATTCTTTTTTAGGAGACTCAGTAACCGAAATTATTAAGAATTTGATTTTACAACCTAATCTTATTTTAAGTCGTATTTTTACCTTAGCGAATTTAGAATATATTATTTTATTATTTATTCCTCTAATTTGGGGTCTTAATTTTCGTTATTTAACACCATTAATAGCCACAATTCCTGCTTTTGCTTTAAACTTATTAACCGATTATCAACCTCAAAAAGATTTAGTTCATCAATATTCAATCCCGATTTTGCCGTTTCTATTCTTGTCAGTAATAGCCTCTTTATCAGCAAAAAAAGTGTTAATTTATCAGCCTAAATATATCATAACTTGGTCTCTAATTGGTTTTTTGGCATTAGGAAAATACGGTTATTTTACTTCTCGATATTTAGAACAACTAGAAACATTATCAGCCATGCGAGCAGCAGTTAGATTAGTTCCTGCGGAAACAAAAGTTTTAACCTCTCCACAAATCGCACCTCATTTAACCCATCGTTCTTTGATTAAATTAGCTATAAAAGATCGAGAACCCATTAATATACAGGATTTTGATTATATACTACTCAACACTCGTTATACAGGCTGGGCAAACTCCCAAGAAACCGTTAACAATTTAGTCAAGCAATTGAAAAATGATCATAAATTTCAACTTAAATATGAGACAGATGGAGTTATTTTATTTACTAACGATAGTATTACCAAAAAAATTAGTTAAGATATAAAATTGTCATCAACTTTGACAATATCAGACGGGCGAATCAAGTTGATACTATTATTGCTGATAATCGCAGAAACATTCTTTTTAACAATTGATACCAGAGCCGCTTATTATCGTAGAGCAATATTCTTTCTCC
>JASJEA010000115.1 GCA_030064935.1 Crocosphaera sp.
CCCCACTTCTTTATGCAGTAAGGAAAAACAAGAAAGAAACAATAGAATTATTAATTAATTATGGTGCTGATATTAATCTTCAGGACAAAGATGGGAACACCCCACTTCTTTATGCAGTAAGGAAAAACAAGAAAGAAACAATAGAATTATTAATTAATTATGGTGCTGATATTAATCTTCAGGACAAAGATGGGAACACCCCACTTCTTTATGCAACATGGTACAACAAGAAAGAAACCATAGAATTGTTAATTAATCATGGTGCTGATGTTAATGTTAAGGATAAAGATGGGAACACCCCACTTCTTTATGCGGCAAGGGACAACAAGAAAGAAATAGCAAAATTGTTAATTAAGCATGGTGCTGATGTTAATGTTAAGGATAAAGAGGGTAACACCCCACTTCTTTATGCGGCAAGGGAAAACAACAAAGAAATAGCAAAATTGTTAATTAAGCATGGTGCTAAATCTTATTATTAAATTCAAATTAACATTTATTTTTTCAATATGAAATGGTTAATGTTTATTTAAACTAAGATTAATTAACTGAACCTTAATCAAATTTCAACTAATCTTAACGTTGCTAAAATATTGAGATTAAATTAGACTTTGTGGGGGATAAAAACTCGTCCCTTTTATTAACCAAACTTTAGTAAGAAAAACATAAAACTATGGCAACTTTTGTTGTTAACCAACTCGGTGATATTGATGATGGAGACCTAAGTAATGGTCTAACTACCCTACGAGAAGCCATTAATGCAGCCAATGCTTCTGAGGGAGTAGATACCATTCAGTTCAGTTTTAGTAGCTTTCCCCAAACCATTGAATTAATTAGTGAACTTACCATTACCGATGATCTAAATATTGTCGGACTCGGAGCGAATGCCCTAACTATAGCAGGAGATGGAACTTTTAATCTCTTGTCCGTCACTGATAACGTAAGTCTGCAATTAGAAAATATCACCCTAACCGACGGATTAAACGGTGTTTTCTTAGCAGATAATACCACCTTAGACGTTATCAATAGCGTTATCAGCAATAACGTTGAAAATGGGATCGATGCTGATGACCAGAATACCATCACCATCACCAATAGCGACATTATCAATAACGACGATGGTATCAACACTGATAACGAAAACATTTTAACCATTAACAGTAGCAATATTCTTGGCAATGTTGGAGATGGTTTGAACCTTGATAATGACAATATAGTTAACATCGACAACACTGATATTAGTCTGAGCGGTGATGATGGCCTTCAGGTGGAACTTAATAACACCGTAACCATAACCAATACGCTTGTCAGTCTTAACGGAGACGAAGGACTCAACTTTGCTGACAATGGGAATACTTTAACCGTTGACAGCAGTTTCTTTGTCAGTAATGTTAGTGATGGTATTGATCTTGATGATGATAATGTTGTTGACATCACCAATAGTTTTTTGTTAGATAACGGTGATGATGGTTTAGAATTCGATAACAATAACTTCGTTAATGTAACCAATACCCTGATTACCGACAACGGAGAAGATGGAATCGATTTGGTTAACACTAACAATGTTACTATCACCAATAGCCTAGTCAGTGACAACAATATTACTGGGATCGAACTCGATAGCTTCAATACTATTATCATCACCAATACCGATATCGTTGGTAATGGTGATGATGGCATTGGAAACGATGCCATTGACGATCCCTTGATTATGGTTAATAACAACACCTTAACCGTCATTGACAGTTTCATCACCGACAATAATGGAGATGGAATTCAACTTGAAGATAATAGCATTTTGACCTTTATCGACAACAATATTAGCTTCAATGGCGAAGATGCGATCCAACTTGGTGCTAATAGTGAAGAAGAAGTTGTTAGTGGCAATGTCTTGATTGGTAATGGTGATCCCGGCGTTGCACTTACTGGAAGTTTTCTTGGCGATGTTATCTTAGGAGGTGCCGGAGACGATACCATCGATGGTAATCGAGGAAGCGATATCCTGATCGGATTTGCCGGTAACGATTTAATCGATGGAGGAAGGGGTCAAGACGATCTCTTTGGGGATGCTGGCGATGATACCTTATTGGGTGGTCAAGGCCAAGACGTACTTATTGGAGGTGCCAATAACGATCTTCTTGACGGTGGTAGCAACAAAGATCAACTGTTCGGAGGAGCAGGAAACGATACCCTATTAGGAGGGACAGCTCAAGATACCCTAATTGGGGGAGCCAATAATGATTTCCTTGATGGGGGTGCCGGTAAAGATGAACTCACTGGAGGAGTTGGTGCGGATACCTTTGTTATTGCTATTAATCAAGGCAAGGATATCATCACTGACTTTACCTTAACTCAAGATGATGTGATAGGTTTAGCTGGTGGTTTAACCTTTAATGATTTATCCTTTGAAGGCAGTGACATTCTCAATCAAGGTATAACTTTAGCCACCTTGATTGGTGTGGATACAACAACTTTAAATGAGTTGAATTTTGTTGTTGTTTAACCTAATCTAGTCAGTATTTCTCTATATTGTTAACTTAGGGACGATACTTTTAAAGGGCGGAGATAGTTCCGCCCACAGCACCTCATAAAAGCAGTTTTCATTGCTCGTTAATTGATTATTTTTTTGATTGCTAAGATAATCATCTCAGGTTCATCTATCCACACAAAATGACTACTTTTATTAGCTAAAATTTGACTAGAGTTTGAGGAGAGTTTTAATAACTCATCATGGATAACATCTCTGAGTTTATTTGTTGCTTTTAATGGCAAGAAAAATGTGAAAATAGAAGGATTAAAAAATGTTTTTGATTTGATACTAATAAGAGGAATATTACCTAAATTATTAGCTTTTTGTACCTGTTTAGCACTGGTTTCTAAATTCCAAATTTCTCTGGCCATCGTTAACCAATGTTTAGGCTGATAAAAAGACTGTTTAACAATATTCAAGCTGTCTCGATTAAATTTTTTTAATTGAGGTTTTATTAATTCAAATACTCTCAAATTTCCTAAAATTCTGATCAATCCCAATGTTGAACCAAGAATTGACATAATAAACCCCGAAATAAAAAATGATTTTAATAATTTTACCGATAAAGGTAACTTTAACATTGCTTTTTCATGAAGTCCATCGGTTAAAACAATTCCATAAACTTTCTCAGGAAAATAATGCCCATATAATCTAACATTATAACTCCCAAAAGAATCACCCACTAATAAATAAGGCGGCGAAAGATCAGCTTTTACAAAAAGCTGATCTAATTCATAAACAATTTCTTGACTACAACGTTTTTTGGGACTCGAATCACTCCAACCATACCCCGGTCGATCATAGATAAAAACTTTAGTTATTTTAGCAATTTCATCGATTAAAAAATAACCTTCTATTCCACCTAAACTATGATCAAAAACCACTGTAATATCACCTGAACCTTTTTGGTAACAATGAACTTTATAACCTCCTAGATCAATTAATTTTCCTGGGGGAACTTGTTGGCGTTTTTCCCAAAATGTGGATAACCAATGATAAGTCGTTGTTAGAGATAAAAAAATAAGTTTGAAATGATTAAACAAAAATTGATTATTCATAAAAAAATCAGGTTTCAGTTGTGAGAAAATGACTAAGAATATTTAACACAGTTAAATATCTACAAGGGTTTATTTGTAGGAACATAATCTTATTATCTCCTAATATTTTCTAACTGCTAATATATCATTACTGATTGCTATAGTAGAATCAGGTTATAGTGAAGACGGGAGCAGATATGACTTTAACTACTTATAAATGGTCCATAGATGAATGGCACGAACTGGTTGAGTCTGGAGTATTAGAAGGTAAACCAGTTGAACTTTTGGAAGGAGATATCGTTGAGATGAGTCCAGAGGGGATCGAACATAGCTATACTAATCAATCTGTAAGTGATTACCTCACAGATTTACTCAAAGGGCAAGCTTACATAAGAGATGCTCATCCAATAACCTTGGATAATTCAGAACCAGAACCCGATATCGCTATCGTTCGACTCCCTACAACTATTTATCGTCATCATCACCCCTATCCTCAAGATATCTATTGGTTAATCGAAGTATCTAATAAAACTCTCAAAAAAGATTTAGAACAGAAAATCATTACCTATGCTCGTAACAAAATACCTGAATATTGGGTGATTGATTTGAAGAACCAAAAACTGATTATTCATACTCAAATTGAAAATAACCGTTACTCACAAATTACCGAATTTACATCAGGAAAAATTATATCTCAAGCATTTCCTAATATCAAAATTGATCTAAACCAATTGCTGTTGTACTAAAACTTATATTACAGACTTATACCAAATCCGCTTTAGAAAGTAGATCATCATATTAAGAAGGCAGAGGGAGCAGGTTAAAAAAGAATATTATTCTACGATAATAAGCAGCTCTGGTATGATATCTTCTTCCCAAACTCCGAACTCCCAAAGCTCAAAAATTTTGTACCTCACAACTATGGGAAATGCTATATCATTGCTGATTGCTAGATATCTTCAACTGGATATTGTTGCAAGACTTCTTTTAAATATGTTCCCGTATAAGAGTGGGGATGTTTAGCAACATCTTCAGGGGTTCCAACTGTAACAATATTGCCCCCTTTATCTCCTCCTTCTGGACCTAAGTCAATAATCCAATCTGAACATCGAATGACATCTAAATTATGTTCAATCACCAGAATAGAATTTCCTTTCTCTACTAATCTTTGTAGCACATTTAATAGGTGATGAACGTCATAAAATGATAGTCCCGTGGTGGGCTCATCAATCAAGTATAAGGTTTTTCCTGTTGCTCGACGAGATAATTCTGATGCGAGTTTAACCCGTTGTGCTTCTCCTCCTGATAAAGTAGGAGCAGACTGTCCTAATTTAATATAACCTAAGCCAACATCTACTAAGGTTTGTAATCTTTTGACTGCTTTAGGTATATTTTCAAATACCTTTAATGCTTCCTCTACCGTCATGTTTAAAACGTCAGCAATTGAGTGTCCCTTATATTTAACTTGTAGGGTTTCTCGATTATATCTTGCCCCCTTACAAACCTCACACTGAACATAGACATCGGGTAAAAAATTCATCTCAATAACATTAACCCCTTGTCCCGCACAATTTTCACATCTTCCACCTTTAACATTAAAAGAAAATCGCCCTGGTTTATACCCCCTTGCTTTGGCTTCTACTGTCTGGGAAAATAACCCTCTTATCCCATCAAAAATGCCTGTATAAGTTGCAGGGTTAGAGCGGGGTGTTCTCCCAATAGGAGATTGATCAATAACAATCACCTTATCAATAGCTTCCAATCCCTTTGCTTCATTAAAAAACCTAGGTAAAGGAACTTTTTTAGTTAAATGATGTTGTAGGGAAGGATAGAGTAATTCATTGACTAATGTAGATTTTCCTGAGCCTGAAACTCCTGTAATAGCGACCAACTTTCCCAGTGGTACTTCCACATTAATATACTTTAAATTATTAGCATGGCAATTTTTTAAGGATAGTATTTTTCCATTACCTTTACGACGTTTTCCTGGAGTTTTGATTACTTTTTTTCCTGATAGATAGTCAGCAGTTAGAGACTTTTTGGCTTCTAGTAGGGTGTTAAAATCGCCTTGAGAAACAATTTGCCCTCCATGAATTCCTGCTAATGGGCCAATATCAACCAAGTGATCGGCTGTTCTTATGGTTTCTTCATCGTGTTCAACAACAATTAAAGTATTGCCTAAATCTCGTAGTTTTTTTAGGGTATTAAGTAAACGTCCATTATCCCGTTGATGTAAGCCAATACTGGGTTCATCCAAGACATATAATACTCCTGTTAGCCCTGAGCCGATTTGGGTTGCCAAACGAATTCTTTGAGCTTCTCCTCCTGATAAGGTTGCCGTTCCTCGGTTTAAAGTTAAATAATCCAGTCCTACATCGAGTAAAAATTGTAATCTGCTGATTACTTCTTTTAATGCCAATTCTCCAATTATTTTTTGTTTTGGAGTTAACTCTAAGTTATGGATTTTATCTAAGCATTTATCAATAGAAACACTTGTTAATTCATCAATGCTGCATTGACCCAAACGCACCGATAAAGCTTCTGGTTTTAGTCTCTTTCCTTGACAAACTTCACAAGTTTCATAAACGATATATTTCTCCATTTTTTTTTTAATGATTTCTGAGCTAGTTTCTTGATAGTTTTTTTCTAACATAGCCAGAATTCCTTTGAATTTTTTATAATATCCTTGCTCATTTTTAAACCGAGAATCTTGCTCAAACAAGATAGGTTCATCACTTCCATATAACAAAATATCTTGTTGTTCTTGGGTTAATTGATTCCAGGGAGTTTGAATATCAAAACCATTATTTTGTCCAATACTGTAGAGTAAAGATAAATAATAAGCGTTATCTTTTTCTGACCAAGGGGCAATGGCTGCATATAAAGGAGCCGTAGGATCAGGAATAACTAACTCAGGAGAAAATTGTCGTAAACTTCCTAATCCATGACAATGAGGACAAGCTCCATAAGGTGAATTAAAGGAGAACAAACGAGGGGATAATTCTTCCATAACAGCCCCATGTTCTGGACAAGCAAAGTTTTCAGAAAACATGATTTCTGAATGTCCATTGTTCTCTTCTTCTCCAATAATATCGATAACAGCTAAACCTTCTGCATGGGTTAAACAAGTGCTTAAAGAATCTGCTAATCTTTCCTCAATGCCTTCTTTTTTAATAAGACGATCAACAACAATGGAAATGTTATGATAGTGATTCTTTTTCAACTCGATATTATCCGCAAGTTCCCTAACCTCTCCATTCACCCGCACCCGTACAAAACCTTGAGATGCTAGACTGGAGAGCAACTGTTTATGGGTTCCTTTTTTCCCTCGAACCACAGGGGCTAAAATTTGGAACTTGGTACGTTCGGGAAGTTCCATCACCCGATCGCACATTTGATCGATGGTTTGAGGGGTAATCAGGCGATCGCAGTGGGGACAATGGGGTTCCCCTGCACGGCCAAATAATAACCGCAAATAGTCATAGATTTCTGTTACCGTTCCCACCGTTGAACGAGGGTTATGGGAGGTGGATTTTTGGTCGATGGAAATAGCCGGACTCAACCCTTCGATCGCGTCCACATCGGGTTTATCTAACTGTCCTAAAAATTGTCTCGCATAAGCACTTAAGGACTCTACATAACGTCGTTGTCCCTCAGCGAAAATGGTATCAAACGCTAAAGAAGACTTCCCCGAACCGGAAACCCCTGTAAACACAATCAAGCGATCGCGAGGAAGTTCAAGATCAATATTTTTGAGATTATGTTGTCTGGCACCTCGAATACGAATAGTATTTTCGTCCGTCATATCTCCACATCACTTAACACTCCTTAACATTATTTATCATAACGCTTTTTTTATAGTTTTAAGGGAGCTAGTCCTAAATAACGAATCCCTTCAGGTGTAATTTCAAAGCGACAAGGTAAAACATTTACGCCTTTATCCATCGCTTCTCGAAACAATTTACCATAGTTAGGATCATAATCATCTGCAGGAGAAAATATCTCACAATCCCCCCGATTTATGAAATATAACATCACTGGTTCAGCATTAGGTAATAAGTCCATTAATTCTTGTAAATGTTTTTGACCACGACTGGTAACTGTATCAGGAAATAAAGCGAGATTGTCTTTTGCTAAAGTGGTATTTTTTACTTCTAAATAAATAGTTTTTTCTCCAGTATCATCTGTCAAGAGAAAATCAATGCGACTTTTTTTATCTTTTCCATAGGGAACTTCTGGACGCACTTTGCTATATTTTCCTTGGAGGGTTGGCAATTTTTCTTGTTCTAACATCTGCTTAATGACTCGATTTGGCAAAGCAGTATTAATGCCAACCCATGTGTTATTAACTTCAATTAATTCCCAACTATAAGCCAACTTTCGCTTAGGATTATTACTTTGAGAAACATAAACCCTACTACCACTATCACATACCCCAATCATGGGACCCGTATTCGCACAATGTGCCGTAATTATTTCCCCTGATTCTAACTCAATGTCAGCCAAAAAACGCTTATAGCGTTGTTTCAAAATCCCAGGAAGTAACGGAGGATAAGTATAAATAAAACTACTGTCCATAAGATTAGATGAAATCCTTTTGAATACTATAAAAAAGGAACGTGGAATCTAGAATTTAATTTCTCCCACATTCCCCATTCTCCATTCCCCATTCCCCATTCTCCATTCTCCATTCTCCATTCCCCATTACTTTTATTCTGATTTCCCTAACTCTTGCGATCGCTGATAAGCTGTTTTCACAGCTTCAATAACTGCAGAACGAAAGCCATTTTCTTCCAACTTAGCCACCCCTGCAATGGTGGTTCCGCCCGGACTGGTAACATTATCTTTTAATTGCCCTGGATGTAAGCCCGTCTCTTTGATTAAAGTTGAGGTTCCTAACACCGTTTGTATAGCGAGTTTTGTGGCGATCGCTCTAGGTAAACCTGAAGCTACCCCACCATCAGATAAAGCTTCGATCATCAAAGCTACAAACGCAGGACCAGAGCCCGATAAGCCCGTTACACCATCCATTAAAGACTCTGAAACCTCAACCACTTCCCCCACTGCTTCAAAGATAGACCTAGCCAGGGTTAAATGGGGGGATGTCACCTGGGTTCCTGCTGCGATCGCCGTCATACCTTGCCCTACGGTAGCTGGGGTATTGGGCATCACTCGGATCACAGGAAATTGAGAAAACCCTGTTTCCAGACGCTCTAAGGTTACTCCCGCTAAAATCGAAAGAATGAGAGGGTAACTATCCAGTGCATCAAACCTAAGTTGAGAGATCACCTTACCGAAGATTTGGGGTTTAACGGCTAATAAAACCGCCTCTGTCCCCTGTAACGTTTCCTGGTTATCACTTGTTACCGCCACCTGATAAGTTTGAGCTAAAAATGCTCTTCTTTGAGCCTGGGGTTCACTGACTAATAGGGTGTCAGGTTGGTATAGTTGCGATGCTAAAAGACGGGTCATAATTGCTTCTGCCATCACCCCGCCTCCTATGATACCTAGTCTAATGGACACAAGTTTTCAAGGATGAAAGACAATAAATATTAGTTTAAACAAGAAGTTAAGCTCCCCTTAATGGCTAGAAAAACTAAGGGTTTCAAGCCTCGCCATTTTAAGACGTGTTAACGAGAAGCTAGAACATCTCACTATTGAACAAGACGGTTAACCTCTGAACCCCAGTTATTATTCATTTGAAAAGGAGGACGAGAAGGAGTATTATTCACTTCTGGTACATCATGAACCGTACCTGATAAGTTGCTAACCTTTACGCAGTTGGGGGTGAATAAGAAAATGCTCTCACCAATGCGTTCTTGATGACCGTCAATAGCATAGGTTCCCCCGGCAACAAAATCAACTGCCCGTTGAGCCTCTTCTGGTTCCATCACATTGAGGTTGAGAACTACAGACTTACGCTCGCGAAGGGTTTGAATTACTTGAGGCATTTCGTCAAAGGAATGAGGTTCTACCACCACCACTTCGGCAATACTGTTACTATTAGTTCCAGGCATAAAGGGGACGACATTACTATTGTTTCTGAGGTTAGATTCTGCGTTAAAGGTTGGAGTGTCTCGTCTTACGACTTGACGGGTTCCACTTTCTTGGGTAACAGGCGCAGGAGCGGGTTCTTCGAGATCAAGGTCTTGGTTAGAACTTAGTTCTTCATAGATGGAATCATCGTAATCAGAATCATCTTCAATAGGATCGTTAATTGCCCAGCGTTTTAATTTTTCTATAATCATCTTGACATCTCATTGATTTACAAAGCGTTTTCTTAAAGAAGAGGTGGCTTAATGCCTAATAGCTTGTTTAGCTTCCTATTCTAGTAAATTTATGGGAAAAATACATCCCATCCCTGGCTACTTTTTCCAAATCTTGCGTTTATTTGGGCTTTTGGTTCCTTTAAGATAAGATTAACCTATCCCATTCTTGGATTTTTGCAGCTTTCTCCCATTGTCGTTACTGGCTGAGGATATGTTCCCTAAAAAAAATACCTATTTTGTCTGGGTTGAGGATAAAAGACGTAAGTAGAAATTTTTTGAGAAAACCCTTGACAGATTATTTCCTATCTTGTTATATTGGTAATCGGCTTGAAAAACAAGGGACTGTAGTTCAACTGGTTAGAGCACCGCCCTGTCACGGCGGAAGTTGCGGGTTCGAGCCCCGTCAGTCCCGTAGGTTAGTAAATTTTAGCAGCCTAAAAGGACTAAGGTTAGATTGTTTGCGATCGCCGAAGTTTTCGAGGTCGCCATTGGGAGGGTTTGCTGTCTAAAGCTAACACGAATCTTTCAGACAGCAATATTCTCCCCGCATCTCTAGCCGATAGTGAAAGCGTAATGTCTTGAGTGAGGGGCAAGGGAAACAGGGGGAGCTTGAAACAAGGCATCCTACTGTCTTGTTGTGGGAACTGAATTTTTATGCCTCAGCTTCGGCTCTTTCTAATTCCTTGATGAGTCTGGGAATATAGCTTTCGTCATCTGCGGCAAGCCGATGATTATCACCTACATCCAAAAGATTTGCCGTACTCTGAACGAATTTTTTCAAGGCATCAAACCGTTGCTCCATCCAAGAATCATCCTTGTCAGTTCTATGCCCCTCTTTCAAAATTATTCTCTTTCCTGAATGACTATAAAAAGGTTCAGGAGGCACATGGGGGACAACATCACCAGCATTAACAACTCGGTAATGAGGTCCAATAACGCGATCATTTAATTTACTTGCAAAGGCTCCATTTCCAGGACGTGGACTAGCATAAGTGTAAATTCCATAGACCTCATATCCATGCTCAATCAGCATTCCTGCATATAGAGAACACAGAGCCCCCCCCAAGCTATGCCCAGTCAACCAAATGCGTTTATCTTTCGGCTGTGCTGAATCAATTAAATTGGTTATCCCTATTACAGAAGGAAAAAGTGCGTCTTGGAATCCTTCATGAACCTTTGTTTCCTTGAATGGCCCAGGATCGTACACGGCTTGAAAGTTGGCCAACCAATCCTTTATATTGTCGCTGCCCCTGAACACAACTACAATGTTAGCGTCTTTAGACATAACAAAACATTGTGTATCAATATCAGGTTTTTTGACTACTTTTTTGAAACCACTAAATTTATAGTCCCAACTCTCAATCACAGAAGATATGGTTTCTTCTTTTTTGTAAGCAAGCTCACACGCTATGGCCAAGGATAAAGCATTTTTCTCATTATAAGAATCAGTTTCGAGAATGCCTTGAAAATGTTTCCAATAGTTCATTTTTCTTCTAAAAATCTCAACAACGGGATAGATTGGCAATTGCTTGCCTAGGCGAAATTTTTCGATAACAAGCTTTCATTAAGGTTTCTCGGACCGAAAAAAACGGTTTCAAGCCTCCAACTTGAGGGGGAGGTAATTCTAAATTCGCGCATTCTACATTCTGATTGACACTCATCCAGCTTTGTAAAGTGCTGGCCCCCTACCTCGCCATAGGACGTGAGCAAACCCTAATAACATGATAAGGTGAACAGTGGAGTTTTAACCCGAAATTTGAGATGAAAAGTTTGTGGAATGACCAAGACGCAGCTAAATATAAAACAGATTTAGCCCTCAGAGTTTACACATCCCGATTATTAGGGCAAAATCCTTCCCTAGTCTTACATGGTGGGGGCAATACCTCGGTCAAAATCAGTCAAAAAAATCTGGTTGGCGAAACAGAAGACATTCTTTATGTTAAAGGCAGTGGTTGGGACTTAGCAACTATCGAAGAAGGGGGGTTTTCTGGGGTAAGAATGCCCCATCTGTTGAAGTTAGCCCAACTACAAAGCTTATCAGACTCCCAGATGGTTAATGAGTTGAAAACTCAGATGATTCGCTCTAATGCTCCCTCCCCTTCAGTAGAGACAATTCTCCACGCCATTTTGCCCTACAAATATGTGGACCATACCCATGCTGATGCGGTTGTTACCATCACTAACACTCCAGAGGGAAGAAAACGCATCGAAGAAATCTACGGCGATCGCATGGTTATTATTCCCTACATTATGCCAGGATTCGATTTAGCCCGTCTATGCTCCCAAGAATTTGAGAAACAAAAAGGGGAGCATACGGTAGGGATGGTGTTGATGAATCATGGAATCTTTTCCTTTGCTGAAACCGCAAAAGAATCGTATCAACGGATGATCGCTTTAGTTAGTGAAGCAGAAGACTATCTACAACATCGTCAAGCCTGGCAGATTCCTCAAACTGCTGTCAATGCCCCTGAAACCTCTTTAGGTCAAAGTTTAGCCCAACTCCGTCATCAAGTCTCTGTTGCTGCTGGTTTCCCGGTTATTCTTTCGCTACAACAAACAGAAAAAACCCTCAGCTTTGCCCAACGAGAAGACATTACCACTATTTCTCAACAGGGACCGGCTACTCCCGATCATGTGATTCGTACCAAAAGAATACCCCAACTAGGAAGGGATGTACAGGGATATGTAGAAGCCTATGAAAGCTACTTTAAAGCCCATTTACCCCATGCAAACGGTCATAAAACTATGCTTGATCCTGCTCCTAGGGTGATTTTAGATCCAGAACTAGGATTATGTGCCATTGGGAAAAATGCTAAAGCAGCAGCCATTGTTGCTGATATTTATGACCATACCATCGATATTATTCAACGAGGAGCCCTTTTAGGGGGTTATCAAGCCTTACCGCCCCAAGATATCTTTGATGTGGAATACTGGGAACTCGAACAAGCTAAACTGGCTAAAGGGGGACAGCCTCCTGTGTTTACCGGTGAAGTAGCTATTGTTACGGGGGCCGCTTCAGGGATTGGGAAAGCTTGTGTGGATTCTCTACTAAAACGAGGAGCCGCCGTGGTGGGGTTGGATATCAATGAGGCGATCGCAGACTTATATAAAGGACCCGATTTTTATGGTCTAGTTTGTGATCTCACCGATGAAACCGCTATCAAACAAGCCTTAGAGAATGCTGTAAAAAGGTTTGGCGGCATTGACATGGTAATTCTTAATGCAGGTATTTTCCCTGCTAGTAGCCCCATTGCCGCCCTATCTACTGAACAATGGCGACGTATTATGAGTATTAATCTCGATGCGAATTTAGTGTTCATGCGGGAAGTTCACCCCTTCCTAAAATTGGCTCCTAAAGGGGGAAAAATGGTGGTTATTGGTTCAAAAAATGTACCGGCACCGGGGCCTGGGGCCGCCGCCTATTCTGCTTCAAAAGCTGCCTTAAATCAGTTAACCCGTGTCGCTGCTTTAGAATGGGGCAAAGATAAGATTCGCATTAATTCTATTCATCCTAATGGGGTTTTTGATACAGGTATTTGGACAGAAGATGTGTTACAAGCTAGGGCGAAAAATTATGGATTAAGCGTAGAAGAATATAAGACCAATAATGTCTTAAAAGTAGAAGTAACAAGTCATGATGTGGCAGAGTTAGCTGCGAGTATGTGCGATAGTTTATTTGAGAAAACTACAGCAGCACAAGTTCCTTTAGATGGGGGGAATGAAAGGGTTATTTAGGTAGTTTTGAATAAAGATAGACTACCTTAACCTTTTATTGAGTACCCTTGAGGTTGAGTTATCATAATTATGATCTATTCTTGAGACTGTCATAGGAGTCAAAGTTATGTCTCGATTTATCAAGCGTTTAGAAGCCATTGGAATACATGGAAGATTTGATATCAAGCTTGATTTTGAAGATGGGATTAATATTATTCATGGGACTAACGGTACAGGAAAAACTACTTTATTACATATTCTTGCTAATGCAGTTAATGAAGATTTTAGACGTTTTGTGTATTTAGACTTTCAACAGTTAACCATTACATTAGATGATGACACAGAAATAAGAATAAAACAGGAACAGGCGTTCAGCTTGACTGATGATACTTTAACTAGGATTTATATTAACAATGAAGACGTAGATGCTTACCATTTTTCAAAATTATTAGAACAAGAACATAAAGAGGGAGATGGAATAATAACAGTTTCAAAAATTCCTAAACATCGTAAGCAAACATCTAAAGATATTGATTTAAAAGCTACTTATTTTCCTGCTTTTAGAACAATGATTGAAGCATGGGCTACATTAGATCAAAATGAAATCAGACATTTCGCCCGAAGATCACCTAACTTTAGAAGAGTTCTAAAAAGTTCAAAAAAATCAACAGAATTAGCTCGTATTCTATTTGGAAAATTCGTCCCTAGACTTAAGTATCCTTCTCCCTTAGAAATAGAAGAACATATTAATTCAGAATTAACAGAAGCTCAGTTAAAAATTGCAAGTATTGATAGAAATTTACTTTCACAAGCATTTATTAAATTTTCAAAAGCTATTTCTCAATCATCTGATACAGATGATAACGAAAAAGATCCAGAAGAGGTTATTACAGAAATAACAGAACTTTCAGAAAAATTGAAAAATTCACCTTTTCAAGTTAGTCTTGATAACTCAGATAATGTCTATGATAAATTAATAAAACAATTAAAATCCTTTGAATCAGAGCCTCAATACAAAACGATTGCTAGTAGAGTTTTATCAGTTTATAAAGATTCTCTTCAAGAAAGACTATATGAACAAACAAAAGCCTATTCTAGTATTGAAACTTATCTTGAATCTGTTAACGAATTTTTAGATAGAAAACAACTAAAAATAGGTTCTACAAGTTTACCTCAAAGTAGATCCAAATTAGGGGTTAAAATAGGTGATGAAGAAGCTCTTAATAGCCTACAAATCTTATCATCTGGAGAAAGACAAGTAGTAGGTTTAATTTATGCAGCTAGTCACATGACAGATGGGAGGGTTGTTTTAATTGATGAACCAGAAATTTCACTTCATATTGATTGGCAACGTAAATTATTACCAGAAATGGTTAAACAACTTGGTGAAAAACAACTAATTATTTGTACTCATTCTCCTGTGATTGCATCTAGATATCAAGATAAAAGGTTCTACAGTACATACTATGCTAAGCTATCAGCTAGATGCCAAAACAATAAAGCTCTATTTTTGAAGTTATTTACATTCCTAAAACCAAAACCGCAACGTTTTAAAACTTTCAATCGGTTATTAATTC
>JASJEA010000042.1 GCA_030064935.1 Crocosphaera sp.
GAAAATTTTTCTAACATTTCTTGATCACAAAATTTAATCGAAGTCATATCAATATAAATCGCACGTTGAATTTTTCTACCCCCAGATTCAAACATAATACGCCAATTTTTAAAAGAATTGGATATTAAAGCATAGGTAGGAATGGAGGTAATTGTATTATCCCAGTTTAACACTTTTACCGTGAATAAATTGATTTCATTAACAAAGCCATCAACACCATAACTAGGCATTTCAATCCAATCTCCTAAGGCTACCATACCATTAGCTGCTAACTGTAAACCGGCGGTAAAACCCATAATAGAATCTTTAAAAACAAGCATTAAAATAGCACTACCCGCACCCACTGTGGCTAGAATATTAGTGAGGGGTTGATTAATAGAATTAGCAACAATGATTAAAATAAATAAACTGGCAACCAAAATATAAAAAAGTTGTACAAAAACTCTAATAGGAACAGTTTTTAATCTTTCTTGAGACTCTCCGTATCTAACAATTAAATCCAGGATACGACTAATTAATAAAAAAGAGATAATTGACGTTGAAATAGTAAAAGTATTATCCAATAACCAGCGACCAACTTCATAAGAATCAGGAAATCCTTTGAAAATAAACCCCATACCAGGAAACCAAATAATGGCGTGTCCTATAAACAATAATCTACGATTCCAAAACATAGATTTTTTGTTTTTTTTATGAGGCAATAAATAGTGTTGTGAGGCTAATAAAAGCCAGCTTGCTGCTATCATTAAAATCAGAATACAAAAAGAAATAGCCCCTTGTTGTAAAAGAGAATGGGGTTGACGTGATTTCCACGCTGTCTCTAAGGCTTCATCAATAATTTTAGAGCTAATTCTTGCTAATAAAGGAATAGGAATTCCATACAGTCGCGAGTCTTCTGCTGTAATAGTCATTAATAACCATCTTTGTTTCAGTTCAAAATCACTATTTCCAGATTCAGTTGTTTGGGAAATTACTAATACAGTTTCCTGGTTAAGGATAGAAGGAAATACACCAATTTCGTCAGGATCTAGATTTCTTTTCACAATTTCCTGGAGGGTATTTTGGATCTTATTAACTCGCATCTTTAAAACATTATCATTGTCTTCAATTTTAGCTGCAATGGGAAGGATAATTCGTCCATCAAGTTTAACTGCTTGATAGTGAAGATTGCCCAATTGTCCTGATGATAAACTAAATAAACCAAGGGCATCTAACTCATCTTTTTTATTGTTCAGCCTGATAGCTTCTTCGACTCCAATATTAAAACGTTTCATCACTTCTTGAATTTCAGGATCTTTTTCAGCTTCTGTCAACTGAGTATCTTGAATCTTTTCAGGAAGAGATGGACTCGTATCAGGCAAAATATCTTCTGTTTTCTCAACATCATGACTGGGAGAAGTGACAGGATTTTGTGCTGTTGTTATAGGCGTATAAATAACCAATAAAAAACCAATAATAATGCACAATATTAAATAACAATAATTAGATAATTGCGGCGTAATTATTTTCCTTAATTTGTACATCATTGAATTATAGTAATCAGTAAGGATATAGAAATTTCCATACTTTTTAGGTAGGAAATTTTCTATTTTGAGGATTCAGGAGTCAGGAGTTAGGGGTTTAACACTGTTCAATCCTACTCCTAATTTTGTCATAAATGAAACCTGATTGCTATCGCTAAGTCAGAAGTCATCGATAAGGATGCAGTAAAAAAACTGTTGATCAAGGTATTGACCGAAAAGAAGGGTTTCCATCGTCCCATTTAAGATTCTAGATTAAGGACTTAGAACGGTGTAAAATTCTTAAAGTTGAATCTAAACAATGTAATGCTATCAACGCTTATTAAAAGAACCTTTGCTTCTCTATCTGTTGTTAGTCTTAGCCTCTTTCCTTCCATAAGTTCAGCAGAAACTTTACGTCTGACTGAAACCACTATCACAGAAGTTAACCAAGCCTTAGATAAAGGTGCAATCACCTCCGAACAACTGGTTAAACTGTATCTTAAAAGGATTGAAGCCTATGAAGATCGTGGACCGAAAATTAATGCTATCATTTCAGTGAATCCTGAAGCGGTTTCTAGGGCGATCGCCTTAGACAAAGAACGTCAGACAAAAGGCCCTCGTAGTCCCCTCCACGGTATCCCCATCATTGTCAAGGATAACTACGATACCGCAGATATGCCCACCACCGCAGGATCGATCATTTTAAATCAGTCTTTACCCCCCAATGATGCCTTCACCATCAAAAAACTTCGAGACGCAGGGGCCATCATCATTGCTAAAGCCAATATGAGCGAGTTTGCTGAATCTTATGGTTGGCTGGGTTATAGTTCCCTCGGAGGGTTAACCTTAAACCCCTACAAACTGAGTCGTAACCCTTCTGGCTCAAGTGGCGGTAGTGGGGCTGCGATCGCCGCTAGTTTTGCCCTCTTAGCCACGGGAACCGATACTTCTGGTTCCATTCGAGGTCCAGCTTCAGTAGCAGGTATTGTCGGCATTAAGCCCACTCAGGGGTTAGTCAGTCGGGATGGTATTGTTCCTTTAACCCTCTCCTTTGACTCTGCAGGTCCCATGACGAACACGGTTAGAGATGGAGCGATCGCTTTAGGAATTATGGCCGGTGTCGATGCCAATGATCCTCGTACCTTAGACAGCAAAGGAAAATCATACCAAGATTATACTCAATTCCTCGATAAAAAGGCTCTACAAGGGGCTAAAATCGGGGTTGTTATCGATTTTCAGGGAGGTAATGAGGAGGTTGACAGTTTAACCCAACAAGCCGTTATCAAGCTCAAAGAATTGGGAGCAGAGGTGGTAACAGTAGACTTACCAAAAAAATTAGAAAATCTCTGGCCCTTGATGGAAGAAGTAACAGAAGCTGAATTTGAACCCCAACTGGAAAATTACTTACAGACGCTAAGCAATTCTTTTCCGAAAACTCTTGCAAGACTGGTTCGTTTGGCTGTCTCCGATCCCATTGCTCAATCGGCGAATCCTTTAAATCCAGGGCGTATTCGAGGGGCGCAAGCTTCTGTTACCCATCGAGGCCTAGCGGACGCTCGTTATCTCTATATTACCCAATATGAGTTCCCTAGGGTTCGTCAGGTATTAACAGCAGCGATGGAGTCAAAGAATCTGGATGCGATGATTTTCCCTACTATCACTTGTCCAGCTAGTCCTCTTCATACTATCGAAAATGAGCCCACCTATGAATGCAAGAGCGATGATCCTTATACCCCTGGTTATTTAGCTAATGTGTCTGGTTTTCCAGGTATTTCGGTTCCTATGGGTTTTACAAGACAAGGATTACCTGTAGGGCTAACTTTCTTTGGGTTGGCGTACACTGAACCCACTTTATTAGGGTTTGCTTATGCTTATGAACAGGCGACTCAGTTTCGGCGATCGCCTTCTACTACGCCTCCTTTATCAGGTGAAACCCTTAATTATTGATAGGTAAGAGTCGGGTGGGCCAATCAGATACTATTTATAGTCGTTTCAAATAAGTTTTAGACAGATGAATGTGAGCATCTTGCTCACTATGTTAATAAGAGGGGAGATTGATTTTGTCTCATTTTTATTTGAATTAACTATAACTATAAAATACGCAGCCCACCTCATAAAATTAATTCTTAGTGTTCCTTGAAAAAATATTCTCCAAGGAACAAAACACCCAGTTAAAATTTTAATTCTAGGGTCTTATATTTATCAAGACCAACTAAATAATCTGATATATTATGATCATCGATACTATCTAACCCTTTTTCACCAAAATCATCGATGACACTACCAACTCTATCTACAAATAAATACCACCAATGAATATCAGTATGAAGAACTTTGTCACTGTCAAAATAGATAAAATTTCCGGCATGACTATAGCGCATAGTTCTTAAAGGAATACGAGTAACAATATCATTGTTATTAACAAAACGAAAATAACGAGACTTGAACTCTACATTAAAACTCCTGGCAAAAGTTCTATCTCCCACTCTAGGTTGTCCAAAGGTATATAATCCATAAACCGGACGATCTAAATCATCGATAAATTTTGCCACCGTAATATGGGCTAATGCGGCACCCAAACTATGACCAGTAAACCACAAAGATTGACCGTTATCCTGAAATTCATTGATAGTTTTTATTAAGTCTTCCCAAACACTATCTACTGCTTTGAGAAAACCTCGATGAACCCTTCCCAATGGACCGTCTTCAAATCCTAAATTAAGATCAGTTAAGACATCTTCTCTTTGAGACACTTGGGTTCCTCTAAAAGAGACAATGATTTTCTTTTCATCTCCAGCAACAAAACACTCCGTTCCTGTTGTTTCATCATCATCATCATGGAGATCCTGAATAAACTTATATTTAGGCAGTTGCCACTTAAATTTTGTGGTTTGTTGGATAACATTACTGTTTTCGTAAACTAACTTAGCAGCTTGTCCTAAATAGTAAGCATTCCAAGGACTATAGCGGGTTGTTTTGGCGTTAAAGTTTAACATTACGATCCCTATTGTTTTATGATAAATCCTTTCTCCAGCTTATCATTAGCGAGATAAAATCATAGACACTCACTTAATTAAGAATTATAAACAAGTTAATTAATAATGACCGAAAAAAGCGTCTCAAGCCTTCAACTTAAAGAATCGGTAATTCTAAATTCTGATTGACTCTTTTAGGACGCAATAAAATCGAGTAAAACAGAGCTTTTATTATCTGCTCTTGAAATAATTGTTAATCATTAATTGCTAACTTACTTAAGAATTCTTCAGCTAATTTTATGAAAGCTTTAGAGCCACTAGAATTCGGCATAGAAACAACAACTGGCATGAAATTATCCACTGCTTTTGCTACATTAACATCCATAGGAACTGAAATTTTGAAGAGTTTTTCTGGTGAAAAGTCTGCTTCTACTCTTCGCATGACTCGATTGTAATAACGGCTAAATAAACCCCCTCCTGATGATATGAAAACGACTCCTAATAAGTTTAAATTTAATGGTTGAGTTTGTTTATGACTTTCTTGTAACTTGCGTATTCGTCTTTCTAATAATTGCATTCCTACCACAGACAAAGGTTCAGGTCGCGCTGGCAATAAATAATAATTACTAGCTGACAATCCACTTCGTGTTAAGAGATTATATCCTGGCGCACAGTCCATAATAACAAAGTCATAATAGTCAAGAACAGGCTCAAGAATTTTTTGCATTAAGACCCTTTCAAAATGATTCCAAACCGTTTCAAAATCAGGATTTTCTACAATAGCTGCCTGTTTATGAAGCATTTCTGAGACAATATACTCATCATAAAGTTCTAAATCTCCTGGGAGTAAATCCAGTCCTTCAATATCACAAATATAGGGTTGAATAATATCATGAATATTCAGTTTACTATAAGGATTAGGTTGAATAATATTATCGAGTAAATAACTTAATGTACGGCGTTTTTTGCGAATTTGGGCAAATTCATGGGGAGACATTAAACTGAGAGTGGCACTAATTTGAGCATCGAGATCGAGAACTAATACCTTTTTGCCATGATGCTTCGCTAAACAGGTGGCTAAATTGACAGTTAATGTGGTTTTACCAACACCACCTTTCATGTTAACGGTACTAATTACTAATGCCATTGAGTTAATCCTTATTGTTTGACACTGTTTTGATCATGTCTCTCCTAGAATTAGTCTATCAGAATTGATAATAAATAGGGCCTTAATATTATTGAGTCCCCCACTGACTCATCATTTCCTTAACCATTCCACTTATTGCGCCATTTTACAGTACCACTATCAGCTAAAATCCAGCGACGATAGGGTAGGTTTTCCCTAAAAATTAATACATAGTCTTTTCAAATAATTTTGAGATAGGGGAGTGTGAGCATCTTGCTCACTATACTAATAAGATTTGCTCACTATACTAATAAGACTTGCTCACTATACTAATAAGATTTGCTCACTATACTAATAAGACTTGCTCACTATACTAATAAGAAGAGAGATGATTTATGTCTCATTTTTATTTGAATAACTATAATTATATGCTCAAAACTTTGTGACTTAAAATGTTTGGTATAGATGATCTAAATCACTCTGATTTGTGATTGAAGTTTAGTTTTAAAAATAAGAAATTATACGGTTTTTTTGATTATAAAAATATATAATAATAGCACAACAGAAAAAGAAAAAAATTAATTTATCTTGTCTAATAAGAATATAAATAGAGTCCCTTTAAAATATATCAATTTTTTGCGGTTAATAAGCAGTAGTTTTGCGTTAACAGGAGGAACTATTTTGGCTTCCAGAACAAGTATAAGCGGTTACGGCTTTGTTTTTTTGGCTATCAGTTCTTTTCTTTTATTTATATCATCACTTTTAGCTAAGGATAAAATCATGATTTTTTATTCAATTTCTCTTTTTCTGGGAGTGGATATTTTGGGAATATATCGATGGTTAATAAATTAATCTCTAGCAATCAATCTTCTTTCAAATGGCAAGAAATAGGGCACATCAATCTTCAAGATGCTATGGCAAAAATAGAAGGAGATCCGCCCTCAGCTATTCCTTTTTTGGTTCGATTATTAGAAAACCCATCTAGCCCTTTTGCTCTACCTGGAAAAATTGATCTCTACAATCATGATTGCTTCCATTTGCTTCTCGAACAAGCTCAAAAACCTTACAATGAAGCTTTTGTAATTGGTTTTACTATGGGTAATGATGACCAAGTTAAGAATTTTCATGTTCAAATACTTAAGTTTTTTGCTCAATATCTTTATCCTAAAAAATATCAATTGACAAAAAAAGATTTTTTATTTTTTGACTTAGGATATAGTTATGGAAAGAGGCTTATTTTTCGTAACATTAATACAATTGATTTGAGGGCATCAGTTTATCAAAAATTGTCTATCAATCAACTGCGAATTAACTTTGGAATAAATATTTCTACCATCAAACAAAAGATGAAAAGTTTAGAAAACTGAGTTCTAGATAAGTAAACTTGTAGACAACTTACTCAAATCATATGATTATCTACTTTATAAAGCGGAGTTGGTATCATGGCAACGGTAATACTGTTTAGTTAAGTAGCCAAATTTTCTGGATAGAGATAGTGTGAGGAGCCTCTAGAAAATCTGCTTAACCAAACAGTATCGGGAACGACTTATTCGCTCCTAACTATTGGTTTTGTTTGAAGTTATTTAACCATTCTCGCAGTTGTTCAGCAGCAACTTCTCGCCCCCCTAAACCAAAGGCTAAGGCAATAGCAGCAGAAATACCGCCCACTAATAAACCGAAGGCTAAATTAACGATGTTAGGTGCGATTCCCATTTGTTGTAATGCCATAGCAATGACAAAAATCAGGATAGAAATACGTGCCGTATGACCGAGAAACTTGGCCTGACGGGTTCCTGAATGGGTGATTAAATTAAAGCACAGATTCGCTAAATAGAGTCCTAAAGCTAAAACCAGTAATCCAACTAAGACTTGGGCTGCGATGGCCAATAAAGTCCCGACAACCGTTCGTAAGGCTTCAATCTCAAGGATATCCACCGCCGTTAAAGCAGCAATTAACATCACTGCCACTAAAATGACAATTCCTGCAATTTCTGAAGGGGTTCTAGTCGGAGTGCTTGAGGTTTCTTCCGTTGAGGTTTCTTCCGTTGAGGTTTGAGGGGTTTGAGCAATCCCTAACCATTGGAAGATGTTGTTAAAACCGACACTACTTAAAACATTACTCACCATTTCACAGAGATATTGCCCTCCCACATAGGCCAAACCTAAGACGACGGTTGCTGCGAATAATTTAGGCAACAATGTTAACACTTGATTAAGCATTTCCGTAGCGGGTTGGGAAATAGCTTGAATTTGTAGTGCATCTAAAGCAGTAATGGCAACAGGGATGAGAATTAAGACATTAACAACTGTCCCGATAATGCCAGATAGAGAGTTTGCAGTATTATCAGTGGATAAACCAAACTTAGCCCCAACTTGGTTAATAGGAGTAGCTGCCAATAAACCAGTCACAATCCTTTGAATCAGTTTAGCCACAACCCATCCTACAGTGGCAATAATGACGGCACCGAGAATATTGGGAATGACAGTTAGGATTTGATCAAGTAATCCCTGTACAGGGGCTAAAGTACCTTCTAACTTTAGGGTACTAAGGATAGACGGTAAGAAGAGGAGGAAAATGAACCAGTAAATCGCATTGCCAATGGTTTGCGACACCGACATTTGACTCCCTTGTTCATCGGTTGTCTCTTGCCCAAACCGTTGTTCCAGGTTGAAACTGTCCAAAACACGGGTTATCAACAACTTAGAGAGGGTAGCCAACACCCAAGCGATGGCCACAAGAACACCGGCACCCAAAATTTTCGGTAGGAAACTGGTAATTTCTTGAAGCAGAGCATTGAGGGGTTGATAAACCGCTTCGAGTTGCAGGGTGTTCAAAAAGGCAACAACAGCAAACAGGAGAATCAACCAATAGGTAAACTTAGCCAGCCATTTTTCGATAGGAATAGAGCTTTCAGACGCTTCTTGCCCACTAATCCAAGCGGCGATTTGATTATCAATTTCCGTATTCTGAAGAATGTTGTGAACAACACCTCTGGCAATAGTAGCGACTATCCAGCCTACAAAGAGGATTCCTAAACCTTGTAACAAGGTCAAACTATCAGAAAATAGTTGATTGAGTAGGGATGGATCAACAACAGGGGTTTCTTGTGCAAGAAACCAGCGGGTTAACGTAGTCATGATATAACCTTTGAAAAATCAGTCGGTATATTTTCGGTTTTAATATAACGAAATACCGACTAACTCTTCAAAATGGTTGGAGTTGCTTTTGATCGTTACCCTTAAGAAACGCTTCCCATCAGACTCGGAATCGATTGATGGGTTAAACACTGCCAATAACAAGTAAATAAATTAGGGTGGGGATATGTTAGAGAAGCAATGGCAGGGGCGGCTGGAAAGGGCCATAAGCGATCAAAAATAATATTTTGACCCTTGAGACGAAATTGCAGTAAATATAGGGAAGGAGGCGCATCTAGATCCTCTAGGAGTCCTTCGGCGAGATCATATAGAGGACGACGTAACTGCTTTTGCAAGGAAATAGGTTGCTCATAAGAATTAGGGAATGCCCCTTCTCCAATAATCTCACCGTACATCAATTCTGTGGGGGTTAAGGCCACTGGCAAGCAGAGATCCCCCAACCAAGCATCTCTAATACTGGTTTTATAGCCGAGAGTTTTGTCAACCCATTGTCGTCGCCCCTTTACGTCTTTACAGTCTTGGTAAATTTTTTGTCCAGGAAAAGATAGCCAACTGGGAACATCAATAGTCAGAGGACAATAAATCGTATCTTGATCAGGTTTAGGTGGCTTGACACTTTTCGACCATAAGCTGGCTGCTGCCATGATTTCAACCTGAGTTGAGGGAGAATCAGCTTTTATAGCTGCTTCGAGTGCCATAACCATTTTTTCAGTGGCAGGAGAAGCCAAATACATAGTCCCTTCTCCCTTGACCTCAGCATTGACGATAATTAAAGCTTTACGCATATCGATTAAATGATTGAGCGAATATTGTCTTTTCTAGTCAGGTGCAGTAAATCCCACACATCTCTATATAGAGATTACCCACGATTATCGTTGACGATAAACGGGTAATGTAAAATGAAAACAACTACCTTGTCCTGGTACACTATCAACCCAAATTTGGCCGTAGTGGACACGAATAATTTTACGACATAAGGATAACCCTAATCCATACCCTTCTTTTTCTCGATCCCGTTGTAGGCGAAAATGCCCTTCAAAAATTCGCTCTTGTTTTTCTTCGGGAATGCCTGGGCCTGTATCACAGACGCTCACTTGTACTTTTTGGCTGGTTCGGTGCAGAATTGAAAAGTTAATTTCCCCCCCTTGTGGGGTGTATTTAATGGCGTTATCAAGTAAGTTGACAATCACTTGACGAATTAATTCTTCATCGGCATAGACGGCAGGAACGTCTTGAGGAATATCTTGTGTCAAGGTTAAGGATTTCTCTGCAAATAAGTTACGATATTGTCTGAGGATTTCTGTGGAGAGGGGAGGTAAGAAGACTTCGGTTTGCTCAGCGTGCAACTGAGCATTCATGCTCTTGGAGGCTTGTAAAATATCGCTAATGAGACGATTCATGACCCGAAATTGATTACGGGTTTGTTGAAATAACTGATTGGTTAATTTTTGTTTTTTTTCGCTACGTTCTTGATTTTGTGCCAGTTCCAAGGTTTCTACTGCAATGGAGGCTGCGGTGAGGGGACTCCGTAAGTCATGGGCTAACATGGCTAGAACTTGATCTTTAAATTTTAGTTGTTCGAGCAGGTTTTCTTGATCTTTCTTGAGACGAAATATTTCGTCGGAAAGGCGCATCATTTCGGCTGAATAGCCTACTGTTGTGGTGTTGCTTTCTGGTTCGACTTGATGATTGTCTTCCAAGGAAGATGCCCATTTTGGCCACCATTTTCGCAACTGATTGACTAAGTCACTACCGGCTAGGGTTTGTCGGGGTTCGGGTACTACTTTCACTAAGGCTGGAGTTGCTACCAGGCGAAAATGTTCGACTAGGTGAGGTTGCTCGTGAATCTCAATCACTTCTAATTGATAAGCATCATGATTGCTCACTTTTTCTAGGTAATCTCGAATAGACTTAATGTATTCTTGGGAACTTGGTCGCTCATCGACAAACAACAATAACTGAATCGATCGAGATGTATCATGATCGGTTTCAGAGGTTGTTTGGTGGTTGGGGGGTTCTAGCACTGCAACTGGATACTATATACTGACAAACAAGAAGGTTCTTTGAATAAGGGATTTTTTCTATCTATATTAATCTAAATTCTTAAGATAGTGTAAAATCGACTCCCCTTAATCTTAAGGCTTATTTGTAAAAACTTCACTGAATGATGGTGTAAAAGTTATTATGGCTCTTGGCTATGTTGCCCTTGTGCTTCATGCTCATTTACCTTTTGTACGACATCCTGAGAGGGATTATGTCCTAGAGGAAGAGTGGCTTTATGAGGCGATTACAGAAACCTACATCCCTCTACTTCGATTATTTGAAGGACTACAACGGGATGGCATCGATTTCAAGATGACGATGAGTTTGACACCGCCTCTTGTTTCTATGTTACGGGATACTTTATTACAAGAACGCTATAACCATCATCTGGGGCAACTACAAGGGTTAGTTGCCAAAGAAATTGAGAATAATCAACATAATGGCCACATTCGCTATTTAGCTGAATTCTATGCTCAAGAGTTTGCTAACATTCGCACCACCTGGGAACAGTACAATGGCGATTTAATTTTGGGGTTTAAACAGTTTTTAGACAGCAATAATCTCGAAATTATGACTTGTGGGGCCACTCATGGTTATCTACCTCTGATGAAAATGTACCCTCAAGCGGTGTGGGCGCAAATTAAGGTGGCTTGTGATCATTATCAAGAGAATTTTGGCCGTCCACCCAAGGGCATCTGGTTGCCGGAATGTGCCTATTATGAAGGTTTAGAAAAGATGCTGGCTCAAGCTGGCTTACGTTATTTTATAGTTGATGGTCATGGCATTTTATCGGCCCACCCTCGCCCTCGTCATGGGACTTATGCCCCTGTGTTTACGGAAACAGGTGTGGCTGCTTTTGCTAGGGATCATGAGTCCTCTAGCCAGGTTTGGTCGGCTAAAACTGGTTATCCAGGAGATCCTGAATATCGGGAGTTTTATAAGGATTTGGGCTGGGAAGCAGATTACGAGTATATTAAGCCCTATATTATGCCCAATGGACAACGGAAAAATACGGGAGTTAAATATCATAAAATTACCAATATTCAAGGGAATATGGAAGATAAAGCCCTCTATGATCCCTATTGGGCGCGAGAAAAGGCCGCTGAACACGCGGGGAATTTTATGTACAATCGTGAACAGCAAATTTCCCATTTAGCGGGTATCATGGACCGTCATCCTATTGTGGTGGCTCCTTATGATGCGGAGTTATTTGGTCATTGGTGGTATGAAGGACCTTGGTTTTTAGATTATTTATTTCGGAAAACTTGGTATGACCAAAATACTTTTAATCTGGTTCATTTAGCTGACTATCTACGTTATAACCCCACCCAGCAGGTATGTCGTCTCACTCAGTCGAGTTGGGGTTATAAAGGGTTTCATGAATTTTGGCTCAATGATAGCAATAGTTGGATTTATCCTCATCTTCATCAAGCAACGGAACGGATGATAGAATTGAGTGCTAGAGAACCGAAAAATGAGTTGCAAGAAAGAGCTTTAAATCAAGCGGCACGAGAATTGTTATTGGCTCAAGCGTCTGATTGGGCTTTTATTATGCGTACCGGTACAATGGTTACTTATGCCGTTGAACAGACGAAAACCCATCTATTCCGATTTAATCAGATTTATGATGGTTTTCAATTGGGCTCGGTTGATGAAACTTGGTTAATTCAAATCGAGGAGATGGATAATATTTTTCCCCAGATTGACTATCGGGTTTATCGTTCTTCTGATGTTAAACAGGGATGATTGTAGAGGATAATCAAACACTTAGCAATTATCCATTCTCAATTATCCCTTGCCAATTATTAATTACTACCGCTAAACGTCACTTCTGGGAATTTACTCTGCGCTTCTTTCATGGTAATACTTTTACCTTGATTACGAAGCTCTTGCCAATAGTTAATGACTTCTGTAGCCTTGTTTAACACCTCAATTCTTTCGGTTTCTAAGATCCAGTGTTTGGCTTCTAGTTCATCTTTTAATTGTTGCCACGCATCATCCCGCGGCCAGAAAAAATAAGCGGTTAGGGGGCTGGTTCCCTTCCCTACCACTTGGTCAACGGCGATCGCTACGTTAGCATCTAACCATAATACTTTTAATATAAATCTAGGCTCCAATTGCCCCTCCCTTGAGTCTACGACAAGAATTACACAGCATACGATACTCCATCATACCCTATGGCGTTACCTTTTGACTATTAAACAGGCTCATAGATTTTTCAATGCCTTCTTTGAGACTCATTTCGATGGCATCAACTACTAAAGGAAAGGCTTTATTAATGATAGTTCTTTCTTCGGGAGAAAATCGTCCCAAAACATGAGAAATGGTGTTATCTGTCTGATTAGATTTACCAATACCAATGCGAAGACGGGGGAAATTTTGACCACCGAGATGAGCAATAATGGATTTCATCCCATTATGTCCTCCGGCTGATCCAGATAGACGCATTCTCATTTTACCCATGGGCAGATCCATATCATCGTAGATGACCAAAACATCACTGGATTGTAGTTTATACCAATCCGTAACCGCCCGTACTGATTGTCCGGAACGGTTCATATAGGTTAGAGGTTTTAAGAGATAAATTTTTTGCCGGTTAGGACCTGTTCCTTCAGCGATGAGCCCTTGAAAACGACGGTTTTCTTTCCAGATCAGTTGCCATTTTTCGGCTAGGGTGTCGACAACTTCAAAACCGATATTATGACGAGTTTTTTCATATTTTTTTTCAGGGTTTCCGAGTCCAATAATGAGTTGAGGAATGATCGGGGTGGATGATTTTTCTGGGGACATTTAGTTAAGCTTTAAACCAAAAACAAGCTTTTAGGACGGCTTCATGCTACCATCTTTTTGAGGTTAGAGACAGTTGTGTTGAACAAAATCTGAAGACGCTGGGCTGGGCAGATCAGAAACTGAATGTGGATTACTCATCATAGAAAACTTTGCCCACCTGACGTTCCATAACCTAGATAAGTTGCTAAAATGTCAAACTGCTATAAACAAGAGAAGAACAATCTTCCTTGTTTCAAGCTTCCAACTTGAGGTGGAGGTAATTCTAAATTTGCGCATTCTGATTGACTTCTAACTTCGTTAAGCCCCTGGAGTGTCCTTGTGAAAAAACAGTCCCTTGAAACCATTAAGCGAGATTACCCCTATCAGTATTTTGGTGCACACCCCCAGAATAATCAAACAACGTTTCGAGTCTATGCCCCCCGTGCAACAGCAGTCTCATTGATTCGTGATGGAAATGGATGGGATTGTTTTGCTGAAACCATGACACGCAATGAAGAAGGGGTTTGGGAGATCACCATTCCTGAAAACCTTACCTGGTGTGAATATAAATACTATGTTGAAAATAAAAATGATTATCTAAGTCAACCCTATGCAATGGCACGCATTGATCCATTTAGCTCTCAATTGGCTGTAACTTGGGGCAATGATGGCACTCGTAATTTTAATAGTGTTGTCGGCGATCGCAATTATTTTGAGTGGACTCATAAACACATTGAGCTCCCTCATGAACCCATGAGTATTTATGAGATGCACCTATCTACTTTTTGGGATGGTAACTATCGGGATATTGCTCATAAAATTGTCGCTCATCTGGGTTATATAGGGTTTACCCATGTTCAGATTATGCCTCCATTTCAGACTCCCATTCATCAATCCTGGGGGTACTTGGTAGGATGTCCTTATGCTATCTATGAACGTCATGGCACGGTAGATGACTTCAAATATTTAGTTAATCACTGTCATGCTAACGGAATCGGGGTTATTGTAGATGTCCCTTTGGGGTTTGGGGTGCAAGACTGGGATTGTGGTTTGGCAAATTATGACGGAACGGATCTCTATCATCATTCTGGGGCGAGAGGTTGGAATAATCAATGGAATAGCCGCATCTACAATGTGGGAGATACCTATGTTCAAAATTATCTGATTGGCCTGTGTACCTATCTGTATCAAGAACTGGGAATAGATGGTGCGCGCATCGATGCGGTGGCCGCTCAAATCTTTTTTGATTATGATCGCGGTTTTTGGGACTGGCCACGAAATGATCGCGAACAGGTTGATCTCGAAAACTGGGAACTTTTCAATGGGTTAGGGGGCGATCGCTATTTTGAGGAACGGGGATATTGGCTCTCGGAAGCAGTGGATTTTGCTGGCCTGCGTTTTCTCCGCGATTTACACGCTCGTTTACAACATACAGCAGCCAATTTTATTACCATTGCCGAAGAATCACGACGGGTGTTTCCTAAACTTGCTTGTCCTGTGGATGAGGGCGGGCTGGGTTTTACTTATGCGCAAAATATGGGGGAAATGCACCGTATTCGCAGTTATTTACAAATTCCCATCGAACAGCGTTTGATCGAACATATTGAAATTCTTATTCATAATAAGAGTCCGGAACAGATGGTTAATGCCATGAATACCCATGATGAATGTGCCAATGGGAAGGTTCGATTAATTACGGAATTGGGCAATCATATTCCTCTGATTGGTTTAGCGGCTCTTTGTTGGTTTCGACCGGGGGCACCGATGATTTTCCAGGGAGATGAGTTTGGAGAAGAAGGCTATTTTGATGTTTTCCGTGGGGTTGACTGGTCAAAAACAGGAGATTATGCAGCGATGCATCAGCAACAGATTGCTAATAATTTTCATGATCTCAATCAACTTCTTCGCAAGGAACCGGCTTTAGCCCGTCATGGAATCTATTCTATGATTCGCAATGGCTCTAATAATGAACGTAAATGGTTCAGTTTTATTCGATGGGGTGGCGATACTGGTTTTGAGTCTGATAAACGTGAAGATCATCAGCATGATATTATCTTTGTTCGCAACGAAACGCCCTATATGGTTGAGTGTCAAGCAGAGGTTTATGTACCCGTTGTCGGAGAATATAAGGTTATTTATAATTCTATTGATCAACGTTATATTGGCTCTCAACCATATAACCAACACGATCCCTACTGGACCATTCATAGTGCAGGGCAGTTTCTTTATTTCGATCTTCACCCTTATCAAAATATTGTCTTCAAGTTGATTGAAGAGTGACCGAAAAAAAGGGGTTCCAAGCCTTCAACTTGAGGGGGAGGTAATTACTAAATTCGCGCATTCTGATTGACATCCTTCCCAACTAAATCTCGCGATTATCGAGATAATACCAGATCCGCTTATTATCCTTTCTCCCTCTGCTTCCCTTGCTCCCTCTGCCTCCTCTGCTTCCCCTGCTCCCTCTGCCTCCTCTGCTCCCTCTGCCTCCTCTGCTCCCTCTGCTCCCCCTGCTCCTTCTGCCTTCTTAATATGATTATCTACTTTCTAAAGTGGATTTGGTTTGATTCCTATTGGTTAATTGTTTCTTTGTAGAATTTTTCTCATATTATTAGGGGATAAGCAATGGACTTTTTGGTATAAGTTCTATGCCATATCCCCTAATTTTTTATCTAATTTCATATTGTTTTTGTTTCTCTTGTTCAGAAAAATTACCAAAAAGAATCTTCTACCATAACCTCCATAGGCGTACCCGTTCCTGGTGGGGGATAAATTCTTATTTTCGCTGTATTACTGAGGATTTGTAAACTCTCAGCTAATAGAGAAAGAGATTGTAAAACTTGCCAATTTAAACAATGATTAGGACAAATAACCACTAAGGTTAATCCCTGACTTCTAATGGTAACATCCCAGCCACATTGTCTTAATAAACCTTGTGTAATGGGATCACAATTGTTGTAAAATATTTCGCCAGTGACTTCTTCTAACTCCCAAGAAAGTTCACGGAAACTAGAATCTAATGCAGGTAAATCATCGGGGGGTAAACAAGGTTGAGTCATGATCAATACTCTCACTGAATTTATAAAATTCGTTTGTTAATAATACTTCAAAAAGTTAACATCTAAGCAAGGGTTAAAAACTTAACTCAGCTTCACTAACTTCTCGTGTTTCTATCCAATCAAATAATTCATCTAACTGATGTAAATCAATTAATCCATACTGCCACAATATCATTGGTAGAGAACCCATCGAAGATTCTGTAAACTTAACAGCCATTTTTAAAGCATCAGTAGGAATAGCTAGTTTATGACGTAAGTATTGGAAAAGTGGAGTCTGTAAGTCGTAGTTCATGGTTTTTTATCTTGCTATGAATCATCTATTCTTTTGAAATTTCTAGTCTTGATTGTAGGGAAAGAAATTCGATAATACAGCCGAAAAAATACGGTATTAGTTACGGAGATAATTCCGGTATCCGTAGTCTCACTAGATTAACCAGCAGAAGAATAAATAACCTGAGTTCGAGATCACGAAATTTGTAGACAACTTACTCAAATCAGCAGCCTTAAACCCTCATAATCTCGTTAAAAAAATCATATTTCAGTTGGGTGTATTGATATTTCAGTGACATGATTCGGTATGGGTAATGCTTGGGTTAAGATATAGTTAATTATTTTTTGTCAATATTTTTCTACAAAAATTTACAAAAAATTTACATTCTGTTACAATGTAAATGTCCTCAAATTACATCGTCACTTCTATGATTCCTATTCCTGCACCTCTCCAAAGCAAATCTAATGTTTCCGACCTCAAAAAACGTCTAGACTGGGGTGAACCCGCTTTGACCATTATTGATGTTAGAAGTAGAGAAGCTTTCAATATCAGTCATATCACTGGTGCTACTTCTATTCCTATGGATCAATTAGTTGATAAAGCGTTAGTGTGCTTTGAGCTAGTTCGTGATATCTACGTTTACGGAGCCACTGATAAAGAAACTGCTTTAGCTGTCAGCGAGCTAAAAGCGGCAGGTTATCAAAACGTAGCTGAATTAGTTGGCGGTTTACAAGCTTGGAAGGCTGCTGGTTATCCAGTTGAAGAAAATACAGCTATTTTTAGCTAGATAGCCTAAACTCTTGGGGCATTTAATACTTAGCAAACACCTACCCTAGATGATAATCTTAGGGTAGGTGCTTTGCTTATCAATAATTAATGGTTTTACACTAATGTCTTCTCAACAAACTGTTTGGATTGCACGACATGGAAACCGTCTTGATTTTGTTCAACCAGAATGGTTTAATAAAGCTGAAAGACGTTATGATCCTCCTTTATCAGAAGATGGTTTTATTCAAGCTCAACAATTAGGGAAAAGACTAGAAAATGAGAAGATTGCTCATATTTTTGCCTCTCCTTTTTTGCGTACCATTCAAACTGCTTCAGAAGTAGCTAAAAAGCTTAATCTTCCTATTAAACTAGAAGCCGGTATTGGGGAATGGTACAATCCTCATTGGATGAGTGAATGTCCTGAAACTCACCCTAGAGAGTTATTAGAAAAAGACTATCCTCATATTGACTGGGAGTATTCCTCTTATTTGATTCCTGAATACCCAGAAATGGAGGTGACAATGATGAAAAGAATGGCAGAGGTGGCTCACACTTTAGTTAATGATTATACCGAAGATATATTATTAGTCGGTCATGGGGCATCTGTCATCGGATTAACCCAAGGGTTAACCAAAGAATATCCCACCTTTAAAGCTTCTTTATGCTGTTTAGTTAAATTAGTAAAAATTGATAATAACTGGCAACTAGAATTAGAGGGAGACACCTCTCATTTAAGTGATGTTGAGGAAAAAGTCCGTTTTGTTTAAGCAAAAAATTTTAGATATTATTGAAAATAAAACTGTAAAATCATGTACAAAAAACTTGTATCATTAATGTTGTTTCTAGGGATTATGTTCAGTCAAAAACCTCTCATGGCACAAAATAATCCCCTAGCCTCTTATCGCTGGCAAAATCGACTTCTATTAGTATTTGTTCCCAAAGTTGAAGATCAGCGTTTAAGCACAATTCAACAAACCTTAAAAGAGGTTGAATGTGAGTTTAAAGATAGAGATTTATTATTAGGGGTGTTCACTGCCAATGCACCGAGTCGCATTGGGAATGATCTTATTTCATCCTATGATGAAGCACAACTGCGAGCTAACTATGGCGTTAAATATAATCAGTTTGCGGTTATTTTAATCGGTAAAGATGGACAACCAAAAAGAGAATTGTCTGAAGTACCAGAAATTGAGAGAATCTTTGGACAGATTGATAATATGCCGATGCGTCAACAGGAAATGTCTAACCGCCCAAATAGCTGTAATTAAGCTTAGTTTTCATTATCTTTTTTAATTTACTAAGCTTTCGGCTGAAATCGTTCATCATTTTTCTGCTAAAACAAATTAACCTTATTATTACTAGAATTATTGAACACTAGAATATCTCAATAGACATAACAGGTAATTGTTAAGTTTATTATTAGGCTTGATAATCTTCTAATAATTTTGGTAATTCATCATAACCATCTACCCCAATAAATTTAATGATTTTGGGTCGATTTTGTTCTAGTAGATTCTGGAATTCTTGGACGTTAACTTTACCTTTAATAATTGTTAATAAACCTGCTGATTGTCTGTATTCATTAGAATCTATTTGATGTAAAAGATACATTCCTAAACTACCATAATAAACTGCTTGAGATAAATTCTCTAAAGTATAATAAGCTTCAGATAAATAGGTAAAATTTAATCCTTGAAGATAAGTATTACCAGAATTTAAAGCCATTTTAATACCCTTTTCTAGAGCCGTAATGGCAGCAGAAGGTTGAGAGATAATGACATAGGCAATACCCAAACTATTGTAAGCCAAAGCTTGACTTTGATAGTCTTCTAATCTTTCTGCTAAAGTTGCACCTTGTTGTAAATAATTAATGGCAGATTCGTAAATTTCTGGATTTATCTGTTCAATGTCTCTCGCCCTAAATACTTCACTGTAACCGACATTAATTAATCCATTGGCTTCTCCTAATTTATCACCGACTTGACGGGCAAACATTAATGCCCTTTGACTATAATTAATTGCCTGATTATAATCTTTTTCGTAGATACAAATACGACTCAAATGATTAAAATTTGCAATTTCACAAGGTTTATCTGAGGCTTCTTGAGAAATTTCTAATGCTTCTAAATGGAATTGTTTGGCTTGTT
>JASJEA010000116.1 GCA_030064935.1 Crocosphaera sp.
AGTGAGAAATTTTCATTATTTGATAATAGCTATTCTTTTGAAGAGACTAATTTGAAAATTTTAGCTCCTTTATATAAGGCTCAAGGATTTTATGCTGGACAAGAAGAACAATTAATACAAGAACTTGAAAGACATAAAAAACAATTTGGAGAGAATCATATCAGCGTAGCATCTACTTTGCATAAATTAGCACAATTGAACTTTAATAAAGGGAAATATAAAGAGGCAGAAATTCTTTTTAAGCAATCTCTTGAACTTGCTGAACAAATATTAGGGAAGAATCATCCTGTTTTAGCTACAATAATGGATAATCTGGCTTTATCATATCTAAATGAAAAAAGATATTCAGAGGCAGAAACTCTTTTTAAAGAATCTCTTAAAATGAAAGAAAACTTATTAGGAAAAAACAATAAAGATATTTTATATGGACTCAATAATTTGGCATTATTATATGATACAACAGGGCGGTATACAGAAGCAGAACCTCTTTTTAATAGGTCTCTTAAGCTTACTAAAGAACTGTTAGGATATAATCATGAATATGTAGTTAATATTCTCAATAATTTAGGATCTTTATATGATAAGACAGGCCGATATTCAGAAGCAGAAGCTGTTCTTAATGAATCTCTTGAACTCGGTAGAAAAGTATTAGGAGATAATCACCCTACTGTTGCTAGTATTCTCAATAATCTAGGAGTCCTCTATTTTAATCAAAAAAAGTATTCAGAAGCAGAACCTCTTTTGAAAAAAACTCTTCAACTTTTTAAAGAATTATTAGGAGACAATCATCCTAATACTAAAAAAGTTAAAGAAAATTATGAATTCACACAAAAACAACTTTCTCTTTAGATTTTAGTAAATCATTTATGAGCTATCAAATGATTATCTAGTTCATAATAATATGTTTGCTAGAAACTTTCCCTTATCTAAATTACTAAGCTTTCTGTATTTTATTTAATTTAACTAGAATAGTTTGTTTTAGATAAAAAAGTAGCTACGATCTTTTTAAAATATTAGGAGGAGCTTAATTCCATGAAAATATTTATATCTCTTTTAGTTGGAGTATCAACATTAATTTTTTCCTCTCCAACGATTGCTATAGGTGAGTCAAATCAAGTAACTTATAATGAGAAGTTTTCATTCTTTGATAATATTTCTTCTTTTGAAGAGGCTAATTTGAGAACTTTAACACCTTTTTATAATGCTCAAGGATTTTATGATGGACAAGAAAAACAATTACTAAAAGAACTCGAACAATATAAAAAACAATTTGGAGAAGATCATATTGAAGTAGCTAATACTCTTAATAGTTTAGCAAGATTATATGATGATCAAGGGAGATATTCAGAAGCAGAGCCTCTTTTCAAAAAAGCCATTCAAATTAGTAAAAAATTACTTGGAGAGGAAGACATTAATCTAGCTGTTATGTTTCATAATTTAGCATTATTATATTGGAATCAAAAGAGATATTCAGAAGCAGAATCTTTTTATAAACAATCTCTTCAAATCAGCAAAAAATTACTTGGAGAAAATCATCTTCTTGTAGCTATAAGTCTCAATAAATTGGCAGTATTATACACAGATCAAAGAAGATATTCGGAGGCAGAGCCTATTTTAGAAAAATCTGTTGAACTTCTGATAGAAATATTAGGAGAAGAGCATCCTTATGTGGCAATTGGTATTAATAATTTGGGTAAATTATACAGTGATCAAGGCAAATATTCAGAAGCAGAAACTCTTTTTAAAATATCTATTGATATCACTACAAAAACATTCGGAATGAATCATCCAGAAATAGTAACTAGCATGAGTAACTTAGCAGGAGTATATGAAAATCAAGGTAAATATTCAGAAGCAGAAATTATTTTCAAGGAAGCTCTTAAGCTTTCCATAAAACTATTAGGAGAAAATCATCCCCATACTAAAGATATTCAAGAAAAGTATAAATTAATGAAAAAAAATAGATCTCTCTAGCTTCTCTCTACCCATTAATATTAACTATTAATCACTTAAGTTTTAAATAGAGTAAACAACTATTTTATTGTTTCATCTATTTTCCCTATAGATAGTGAAACAATAGAATGGTCATTCAATTTTTTAGTCAACCTTGTAACTGCTCTCTTACAGCTTGCAGTATTAGCGTATCTCTTAGCCTTAGATAAGTTTTTAATAAACTTAGAATCGTCCCAATAAAGAAACTTTCCATTCTTCTGTGGTTTACAAACAAACCAGCTATTTTTAGGAATTCCTAACTTATAAGATAAAGATGACTCATTGAGTGAATCACCTGGTGATTCATTAATAGCTGTAACTATGAACTTACTATCGGAATCACTGGATAACTCATCAATCTCTTCATCTTCTAAATCATCCAGTGATTTATCAAAAGACTCATTAATCTTGTTCTCTGATAATTCATTGAGTAAATCATTACTAGATTCCTTAGCTTTGATTTCTAGTGGTTCATTAGATAACTCATCTTGTGATTTATTAGCATCTTTTTCTAATGATTTATCTAGTGAATTATCAAGAGACTCACTGAGTGACTCACTAGATAAGTCATTGACTGATTCTTCTGTTATTTCTTTATCTTCTCTCCTCTCTCCACGTATATTAATTTCTTCTTTTTTAGAGTTTCTATTGTCGTTTATAGAAAGGTCTTTTTCTATGATTTTGTTTTCTATGATTTCCTTTTCATTTGAATCTCTTGTTTCTTCAGAATCTGAACCTAAATAGTCTGCTGCCTGGAAGAGTAAATCAAAAATATTTTCAGACTCAACCTTATCCTTCTTTCTATCTTTCTTTAAGTGGTTCTTGATATTCTGAAAATTAGAATTCATGCGACCTATCAACGCATCCATAGTTTCCTTGAATTCTTTTTTTGTCAAATATTCTGATAAGTCTAAACTTTTCTCTTGTTTTTGAAAGTTTAAGCCTGATTCTAATAGATTAATAACAGACTGAGAAATACTTACTTGGTTAGTCTCTGCATACTTAGTCAAAGATTCGTATAGCTCATCTGTTAAAAATGCTTGTACTCTTTTTTTACTTGTTGGCATAACTCACTAATAGCTTACTAAGTCACTCACTAGCTTAGCATAGAGTGAGTGCCTTGGTGATTCATTAGTGAGTCACTACGCTTTTACCCTCTACCATCCAATCTTCAGGAAGGTCTTGGAACCTGACATCAAAAGGTTCTAATAATTCACATAAAGTTTTTACTTGACGCATACTCATTTTTAATCGAGTGTCTCCACTCCTGATTCTTCTCAAGGAACGATCATTAAGCTCTAATTTTTTAGCTAAATCTTTGTAGCTAATTTCATGGTGTTCGATTATTTGTTCAAACACTGATCTATCAGCTAGTAATCTTCTTTTTTGTTCTATCATAATTGTAAGCGGGTATGAATACCCGCTCTACTAACAGTTTAATCAAGGGGTGTAGCAGCACCCCTGTATTTCATAGTTTACTAATGAATTACTGCTTTTCAAAAAATGGAAAAACCATGAAACACTTAAAACATCTTCAATTGCAGGAAAAGCTATTAGTTATTGATTCGTCAATAAAAACAGGAACATTTACCCATAATCCTATTTTTATTGTTTTTATAGTTTTGAAGTTTCTAAAATTCTCTAAACAACCTCAAAACCCCATCCAAGCCTAGAAAAATAAGCCCGCTAGTTCAAAGGCAGAGAACTAAGCGGGTAAACCTTTAGTACCTTTAATATAGCTTATGCACCCCACAAAAACCCGAATCACAGTCACAGCCAAGCGTCCATGTCGCCACTGTGGAAAGCCCGACTGGTGCTACTACTTCCCAGAATCAGGACTAGAAGTCTGCAACCGAGGAAGTATCGCCACTGGTTGGTTAGCCTCAAAAAAATCAGACAGCAACGGTAATCCTTATCTATATAAAGAAGAAGCTGAGAAACCTAAACCAAAAATTATCAGCACTCAAAGATTTCTTTATACCGATAGAGACGGCAGACCCTTAGCAAGAATGTGTCGACACAACTTTGATGACGGTTCAAAGAAACCTTATCGCCAAGGAAAGAGAAATGGACGATGGGTTAACTCTTGTAAACATATACCCCGTGAGAATATCCCCATCTATAAATACGTCGAAATAAGTCAAGCAATCGCTGATAATCTCCAAATATTCTGGGTAGAAGGAGAAAAATGTGCTGATATACTCTGGGAGTTAGGAATCCCGGCAACTACTAACTTTGGAGGTAGTGGTCAACTTAAAGAATCTGACTTAGAAGACCTAAAAGGAGCAAACTTAGTCATTTGTCCAGACAGCGATGAACCAGGGATTAAACTTGCTGAGAAAGTATACGAAACATTTCCTAACGCCCAATGGCTTTACGCTTATCCCGATAGCAAAGACTGGTCTAAGAAAACTCTCCCAAAATCTGATGGTTATGACGTTTGGGACTGGATTACTGAGAAGAAACTCACCGCCGAAAATATCTACGATGCTGTAGAAGTGTATCGGGGAGACTTCCGACCCGATGACAAGATTCTCATGGCTCCAGAAGCAGAGCAACACTACACAGAGAAAGCCATTGATTCCCTCTACTCAAAAGGTCATTACCTAAGCATTGAGGACAACCTTTATAAATTCACCGGTAAATATTATGAGAAACTCTCACCCCAACGTGAACAGAGAAGGATTGCTGATTGGTGTCGTAGTAATCCTGTTAGTGTTGGTGCTAATCGCTGGAAGTTTGCTTATGCTTCTACTGCGACTGTTCATAATATATGGTCGTGGTTATTAGTAAGGTTCGGAGTAGATCCAGAAGAAATAAATCCCCCTGGATTGAACCTAAATAATGGAATTTTGACTACTAAACCAACAAAAACATCATCTAACGCTAAATTAATCCCTCATGAAGCAAAATACTTTTACACTTACTGTGTAGAAGTTGATTATGACCCTAAAGCAGATGATTGGGATGCTAAGAGATTATTAGAATGCCTAGACGAAGGACAAAGATTAATCCTCTTAAGAACCCTTGCAGCTTCCTTAGATTTAGCCAAAGTTAGAAAGTATAAAGGAAGAGAAGTTAAAGCTCTATTACTCACTGGTACTGGGAATAACGGGAAAGACTCCCTGAGAGAGCTATGTCAGACTCTCTTTGGTGAATCAATGGTGAGTCTATCAGTGAGTGACTTCCAACAATATGATCAAGGGCGTAAATTTCCACTATCGAAGTTAGCTAATAGCAGAATCTCATGGTCATCAGAAAACACTAAGTTTAGTAGCTTAGAAAACTTACAAAGTCTGAAAGCTTCTATTACAGGGGATACCATTGATATTGAGCAGAAAAATCAACCAGAGTATCAAATACAACCAGAAACAGTCTTTTTATTCAACTGTAATGAACCTCCCTCTCTTGTTGGAGGCAGTGAGGCAATTAAGTCTCGATGGGCAATCTTGAATTTTGTGAAAACCTACAAGAAAAACGCTAATCCCAAGTATGGGGAGATTGAAGCAGATCCACGTTTTAGATATGACCCTGATTTTCTGAGAGAGAGTGTTGCACCAGCTTTCTTAAACAAGATAATTGAACAATTACCTTTGCTTTTGAAGCAAGGAATTGATTATTCTCCTACGGATGAAGCTTTTGAAGAGATAAAAGCAAAAAGCAATCATTTATGGGATTTTGTTCAAGATATGGGGATTAAATATGAGCCAAATGGCAAGCTCTATATCAAAGATGTTTGGGACGATTTGAGGGAGTGGTACAAGGTCACAGGGACTTTAGAAGTCTTTGATGATGGCTATGGCAAGGAAAAAGTAGTTTGGCATGATCAGACAAATCCCTACGATAAAACGATTAAGGGTCCTAATCAGATTTACAAAAGATTTCTCGAATTGTTTCCAAAAGTAAAGAAAATGAGAGAAAGCTCTGATAGATTACGAAGGGGTCAAAGCTATCTTTCAGGAATCGTTAAAACTGCCTCGCTTGCCTCGCATTCCCATGAAAACGTCGTTACAGCCTCGACAACTGCCTCGCAAGTGCGAGGCAGTTGCGAGGCTACAAGTATCGAAAATAGGACTTGCGAGGCAAGCGAGGCAAATTGTCCACTTTTGAGTTCACATGAAAAGTTAATGAGTGTGATGCTAGAACAATTCTCATATTTCTCCGATGGTCTAAAGCAAACGTTCCTAGAAGAGTTGATAAAAATAGCAGGTGAATCACCAAGTGAATCTACAAGTGAGTTAGAAAAAGAATTAAGTGAGTCACTAAATGACTCATCAGGTGAGCCTACCTGGATTCGTTATGAAGGGAAAACATATCGCTTGATCAAAAAAGATAACTTCTATTTCTACCTAAGAGAATCTGGATCGTCCAGACTAGCAGTCAAAGCCCCTATCTATCAATGTGAAATCTTAGAATAGAGGAATTTATCAAGAAATCAGAAGAATGTAAACGGCTTACAGAACAAATATGTAAGCCGTTTACACTTGTTACAAACCCCTTATCAGTACACTACTAGCGTATTACTTTGTAGCCGGTTTAGACAGTTTCTCGTCGGGGCTTAACCCTATTGAAATCGTTGAAAGATTTGAGAAACTAGATGATTAACAGTGTAGTATCAAAAAATGGTGTACTATTCGACATTCAAGCCATGAGATGGATGTTTCCTACCCCTTTTATCTACCCTGTTAACCTCCTGCTGAATCTCACCTACTTGGATCATTTGTTTACGAACTTTCCCAACAAAAGGAGCAGAAACCTTACATTCAGAAGCAATTGCCCTATCACTTCTATTGGCATCCTTCAACAAACAACAAACAACCCTATCCCTCTTTTCCTGATTGACTACCTCAGTCAGTAGAGTAAGTAACTCAACCTTCCTCTCATAATCAAAAACATCAGCAATCAAACTCATAACCTCAGAAACATCCATCAAATCTTCAGTCTCAGACGAATGTAAACTGGTTACATCAGCCACCTGTAAACTGTTTACACTGGATGAAAGTAAGGACTCATCAACCTCCACAGATTTCTCATCATCATCATCATCCTTTAACCAATCAGGCTTCCCCACAACATATAAAGCTTCCGTACTCCTAGTCAGAGCAACATACAGTAAATTATGCTCCTGCTCCTTTTGCCATTCTTTTTGTCTTTCCCAAACCATAGGCAAATTATCAGCATCAATAATAAAGATTCTTTCTCCCTCTAAACCCTTAGCCCGATGACAAGTAGATAAAGTTATCGGGGAATCCTCATCAGTAAATAAATCATCAATATAGTCACATAAATCCTGAATACAAGTAGCATTAGGCTGACTCCCGTAAACAGTTGACAGTGCCCTAAGCTTATCAGCCAAATTCTCCCTTAACTGAGCCTTATTATCTAAATTTTCATAAGACTGGAACTTAAACTCCTTGTACTTTTCAAGGAAAATATTAAAGTCTTGATAATTAAAGCCCTCAATACTAGAAATCGCCTCTAACTCAGACTTTATTTGTTTACCAATATCTTTCCCCTTAACCCTTGCAGCGATACCTTTACCAATAAGGCGAATACAGAGATTAACTAAAGGAGCAGTTTTACGAGATAAAACCATATCCCCCACCCTTAAATGAGCCGAGTGATCCTCATCCCATAAATTACTACTGTCAATAGTTTCCAAAACTCCTGAAGTAGCATTATCCTGTGCTTGAATCGGTATTTCTGGATAAATAGAATTGACTAAATCTATATGACTTTTGGGGCATCTGTAGCAAATAGATAAAGGTAACTCAGTTGCATTAGTTCGTTCAACTATATTCTGATAGCTCCTATTTGAAGCTCCAGCAAAACCATAGATAGCTTGACGAGGATCTCCCACATATAACTTACGCCCCTTATCTCCAGCCAACATCAAACTCAGTTCTAATTGAGCAGCATTCAAATCTTGACACTCATCAACCAAAACCCATTGATACGTATGAAACCATTCCCTTTCATGTAAAGCCCACTTTACCGGAAGCCAGACCATATCCGTAAAATCAATCCTATGATCTTTCCTAGCTAATTGCTCTCCTTCAAAGAGAATATTAGAGATTGCACCGCTAACTCTTTGAAAATCATGAATTCCCTCTAAATTGTGGTAATCAGTAATGTCTTTGATGGATTTTACAGATAAATCTGATAGCTTTAACCTAGCTAAATCAATCAACGTCAAAAAATGTTCAACCCTACTGATCACCTTAGTTTCAGTCAATGAACCCTTAGACTGTCGTTTCTTAGTCTTTTTAGGGATTAATTTTAGGTTTTCAGCAATTTGACGGTACTTATAGCTAACAATATGCTCATCTCGTCTAAATCTTCCTACTTCATTCTGCAAGATTCTAAATCCTACAGAATGAAGAGTCTGGATTGATTGCCTCCACTCCGTACCAAACTTCTTAATTAGATCCAGGCTGTTCTGCTTCCCAAAAACAATCACCTTTACATCACTAGGACTAAATCCCATTGACTGTAATTGTTTCGCTGCAAGTTTTAGGGTGGTTGTTTTTCCCGAACCGGCTACAGCGTTACAAGTCGCATTCCCTTCTCCATTGGCTAACCAGTCTAAAACTCCTTGCTGATATTTACTGGGTTTCATTGTTCTAATACTTGTGTAAACAGTTTCCATTAATATAATTATTAACGAAAATGGTTTACTCAAGAATATAAATCCATGAGAAATAGATGGAAACAGTGACAGCTACCATAAAATCCTCCTTCAATTACATAAATCAACCATAGAAAAAAAAAGAGAGGTAATCAATACCTCTCTTTTCTCTATATAAGAAATACTAATCAAACTGAAATTGTGAAACCCTAATGTTTACGTCAACTGATTAGAAATTCTTATCAACGGTAAGAAACGATCAACGGAACCTTTTCCAAGCCAGCATGATGATAACTATGCATCAAGTCTTGAAAGAACTGCCAGTCCTTCTCAGACTCAATACCAATACAGCCAGCAGTACCAGGTACATTACGATCTGCGTGAATACCAAAATCCCCCCTAATTTGAGCTCCCACGCTTATCAAGTGTGGGTGAATTTTGTAGAATTTACCAGCAATACCAGGGTTAGAGAGAGTTAAAGGCTTAATATCAACCAAATAGTGAATAATATTCACTCTCCCATTAGAAGGAATGGGTCCACGCATAGGCTGATTCTCTTTCCCTCCCACACCACTTAAAGCTTTAAAAGCTCCATCAATACGAGCCTCCTTAGTATTAACTGCGATTAACTTTCCCTTACCTCTGTTACTTTTATCCCCTACAAAAACAAGTATTTTAGGATACTTGGTATAACTAATCTTCTTCTCTCTAACAATAGTTTTAACCATAGCCTCTGAACTTGAATGATTAGCAAAGAGTAAAGAAGACTGGAGAAAGAATAAATAACAGATTCCAGAAATAATCAACCAAGGATAATACTGATTAAGGATGCGGATAATAATCTGTAATAGGTAGTTCTGGGATAGGTGCGTTTGGTTTTGTCTCTTCATATCTAAAGTATGCGTTGATAGCATTCAAGATGGAGATTGAGAAAGCAAAACCAAGAGTAGTCACAATTAGTAAAGTAATCAAACAGTAGAGAATCTTATCAGAATAATCAAGCCTGGATGGTGGTGACGGTGTCTTTTTACGAAACATTTACACCTCTAATTATCTTGGTTGAATGTATCAGAATTATTCTCTGATACATTACTCGTCATTATGTTCTATGACTAAGCTTCAGAGTGAGCTTAGATTAAAACCCGTTTCTTCGGAATGTAAGCTTTCTTAATTTCTGCATCATAGATTTTCTTTCCAGCTAATCCATCTAAAGCACCTTTGATTTTGTCAGGGTCACAAATGACCTTCAAAGTAGCTCCTCCCTTTGTTCTCACTGCTAAGTAAACATAACCACTTCCTTGAGATAGCTTGAGACCGCCCTTAGCTTTCTTCGGGTCATTGTCAACATCTTCAAGACCTAGTAATTTAGCGATGTCTTTGTACTTCTCAGTTGGTGCAGAGAATAAGTGTTTAGTAGAGGTAACGATAAAAGTGTGATACTCCTTTACGTCAACTGAGCTAACGTTTTCGTCTGCTTTCTTATCTGGTAAGGGATTAACCCCTTTAACTTCTGACATTGATATTACTCCTTGTTATTGATGGAAAATTAAACGTATTCAACGGCAGTCACTTCTGACTTACCAGATTCATTAACAGAGAAACGAATAGGTAATGTATTCGTAGTAATAGTAGCGATTAAGGTCTCAGAATCATAGGTAATGTTTACGTTGTTGTCAGTATTCTGAGCAATTTCTTGAGACTGTAGTTTTTGGAATAGCTCTAAAACTGCACCAGGTAAAGATATTGCTTGAAAATCAGGAGAATTCCCGGCACTATAGCCAGGAAAAGGTAAATAATCAACGGCTGTGACAACAATTTCCCCGTTAGTATTCTGAGACATAGCAATGGGGAAGTTTGCGGTGATTTGGCAAGTATTATCACCAGTGAAATAGTTAACAGCGATGTTATTGAACGGTGTATCGCCTGCTGAGGTTGATTCGTGGTTTTGAAGTAATAAAGAAGCTTCAATGACTGCTCCTTCTAGAGTCGTACTGGATAAACTGGAATCCGTTCCAGGGTCAAATATAGCCATAAGGTTTTTCTAGGTATCGAGAACTTCTGATATCTCCATATTGCTGTCTATGTTAGTGCTCGTCAAAGGTTCGATCCGTCAGACCTATAGGGTCTGACTAGATAAAACCAGCATCAATCTTCTTTGATGATCCACCACCGTCCTTTATCCTTGAAAGCTGTTAATCGTCGGTTCTTACATAGATGAGTTATCCATCGTTCTGAGTAACAGTAATAAGCAGAAGCTTCTTTGACTGAGAGGATCTCCTTATTAAGGAAGAGATTATTATCTAGAAATTGGTCAGGTTTCATATTTAACAGACCATTCTGGAGCCATGATTGTCTTGTTTAAATCTTCTTTGTAATACTTTCCGTATTTAGGATAAACTTTGCCTGATTTGATAGGTGCTCCGAGTCTAGGACTGACGTGCTTATGGTCAGTTCTAAATTTTGGATCAACATATTTATCTAGAAGATTGAGAATACGTAAGGCTTCTTTATCACTAATACAATTGACAATGATTTTGGAGCCATCTTTTAAGGTATAGATTCCTTGTCTATTTCCTTTTCTAAAAAAGTCTATGGGTGGTTTTTTATCTATTCGAGGATTCTTCCAGTGGGGAATATTAATTACTGTGTTAGCTCTAGCAATGGTTCCATTGTCATTTTTCAATCCCAACAATAAGGATAAAGTAGGTGGTCTGTTGACTACTTTGAGATTCCACCAGTCAGGGATGGTGGTACTTACATCAATTTCACAGACTTCTTCTTTTACATCGTTGACTAGATTTTCTAGGGCACTAATTTGTTCTTTAATTCCTAGCAAACCTTTTCCAGAGAAGGAATAGGTTTTATCTTCTGCATCAGGTTCTTGGGGACATTTCTTGCTGGTGACTTTTCCTTGTAAGTCAACTTCTAGGAGTTCACAGATTTTATTAAGCTTTTTCTCAATTGCTTTTGTATCAGTTGCTGGGTTCTGTTGTTGAATAATGTTCTGTATATTGGTGATTTGGGTTTGATTATTATTTACTCCTTTTTGAATCTTTCTTAAGCAAGGGTCACACACTGTAGGTTCCTCTAGTTCTATTTTTGGTTTGTTTAAATTGGGTTTGTTAATTACTGGAGTTGTTGGTTTAGGAACTTTGATTAGATTAGGTTTTGGCTGTGGATTTTTCTTCGGTGCTGGGATGGGAATTCTAGTGGGGTCAATTTTTGGTATTGCTCCAGGGGGTAGAAAGGGGAATTTTTGGGGTGGAGTTTTTGGGGTAGTTTGTGGTTTTGGTTGTCTAACTGGTTGAGGTCTGGGAGTGGGAGTAGGTCTAGGTCGTGGGGTTCTTGCAGGTGTTGTGTCAGGCTGTGGATTTTTGCTGGGTTGTGGTTCTGGGTTGGGTTTAGGCTTGGGTCTGGTAAATGGTTTCGGGACTGATATTGGTCTAGGGTTTCTGCTTGGTTTCGGGTTTGTTTTTGGTGTAGTTCCAGGTCTTATAAATGGTTTGGGTACGCTTTTTCCTGGATGAGTCTGTGGTTTCCGTGGTTTTGTTGGTGTTCTAGGTTTGATTGTGGGTTTTGTTTGTGTACCTTGTGGCGGTAATACTGGTCTTGGTGGTGTTACTGGTTGTGATTCTGTTGTTTCTGGTGGTGGGAAATCGTCTATTTCTGGGGGTTTCGGGTCTTTAGTTTCTGGTGGGTCTTGTGGTTTATTAGGGGATCTTGGTGGTTTCGGTGGTTTGATTGTTGTGCCACGTGGTGGTTGTTTGACTGTTCTGGGAGTAGGGTTTGTTGGTCGTGGTGGTTGGGTAACTGTGTTACCTATTGGTTTTGTTACTGGTGGTGGTGGGTCTTTTTCTCCATCAGCACGTTTTAAGGAGATATTTATCTCTGTGATCTTCCATTGAAAATCAGCGATAGGTGAAGTAATCAATATTAAACTTGTAGAAATTGAGTCATTTCCCTTAATATCCGTGCCTACAGTTTTGAAGAATACGGCCTCTGAATGAGAACGTAGTGGTTGAGTGATGGTGATTAAGTCTTTGACTGGCCCAAAAACCGTTAAGACTGTATGACTACTGATTTTTTTTGTGATTTCTCCTGTTGATATTCGTCTTTTTTCTGCTTTAAATTCACATCTTGCTAAGTAAATCGTTCTCTCTCTTCCATTTTCTCCATCCCAAGGCTTTTTAGGCTTTGGTAGTGTACAGTGAGTTCCTAGTAATAAGCAGGCCATTTCAGGGGTTAACCACTGTAAGGATGAGTTGGCTATTCCTGGTACTTTCCCTGGTGGTCTAGGACGTGGGCGAACTGGTCGTCTAAAGGGAACTCTGTTGTTTCTGAGGTTTGGGACTCTTGGTTTTGGTGGGGCTGTTTTTGTGGTATTTCCCTGTTTTTGAGTCATTTTTAGGCAAATATTCCGTTAGGTGTATCGGCTGGATCTCCTAATGGTTGAACTTCTAGCCAGGGAGTTTCTGATTGTTTATGACTGAGATTTACTTTGGTAGTAAATGTCGTAATCGTTTGTTCTTCGGCTCTATTGTCTGCAATTAGCTGACTACCTCCCCAATGGTTGATTTTACTGGAGTATATGGGGGTTCCATCATCTTGAATGCCTGTTATCAGAAAAGCTGTTGAGGCATAGCTGTTATGTAATGCTTGTGCGCATAGGTCTAGAATTTGCTCTATACTGTCACATTTTTCTAGGTAATTATTAAAGGTAACTGAACGTAACATAAGGATAATTTGATTATTTTTTCCAGCATAATCTCACTTTATTAATAATCGCAACTACAGGATTTATATGTTTTCTTTAGTTACAGGTGCTATCTTAAGCTGCCATTATGGGTAGATTATAGATGGTTGCGTAGTTAGTTGAATGACTAATAACTACAGTTTTTAGTTTATTTTCTATGGAAATCTGTAGTTACTTTAATTTTTATAAGGGGAATGGAAAAATGACAACTATTGGTAAGGCTAAGGTATTAAGTGCGAGTCAATGGTCTGCTCTTGAGGAGGCTGGCAAGTCTATCACTCATCAGACTATTTGGGCTTTACTTCGATTCACTGCTTGTAGTTCTCAAGAGGTTCGGTTCTTAACTGTTGAAAGTGTATACGCTGATACACTTTTAAAAAGTGTATCGCCGTATACACTTCAGAAAAATGTATACACTGATACACTTCAGCGGGTTGTGAGAAAGGCTATCTATTTTCCTAAACAAATCCGTAAGGGTAAGAAGTTATCCATTAGTGTTCCTATTACTGAAAAGTTGAGGTGGTATTTAGAGCGGTATCAAGCTCCTGAGTCTGGTTATCTGTTTCCTTCTCCTAGAAATCATGAGCGTCCTATTTCTTATGAGGCGATTTACAAGTATATGAAGGAGGCTGCTGTTAAGGCTGGGTTGGGGGATGAGAAGGTTACTACTCATTCAGGGCGACGTTCACTGGTAACTCATTTATATAATTCGGGGGCTTCTGTGGAGATTATCAAGGAAGTAACTGGTTATCGGAGTTTACAGAATTTACAGTCTTGTATTGATTTCTCTCAGAATCAAGTTCTGGCTGCTATTAACAATACTGCTCTATAAGTTTTATTACTTAGAGGTTAATTGGATAAGGCTTTAAAGCCAGAGCATATAAGTCTTCTGGTGTTTTTATCCTCTTTGAGTGACTTTGAATGCTCTGTTAAATATTGGGAAAAGTGGTTATACTCTGTCCAATTATTATGAGGAGTTTAATTCCATGAAAATATTTGTTTCTCTTTTAGCAGGGGTATCAACATTAATTCTTTCTTCTCCAGCGATTGCTGTGAGTGAGTCAAATCAAATAACTAATAGTGAGAAATTTTCATTATTTGATAATAGCTATTCTTTTGAAGAGACTAATTTGAAAATTTTAGCTCCTTTATATAAGGCTCAAGGATTTTATGCTGGACAAGAAGAACAATTAATACAAGAACTTGAACAAAATAAACAAAAATTTGGAGAAGAACATCCTGATGTAGTAAATAGCCTCAATAATTTAGCAGGATTATATTTGAATCAAGGGAAATATTCAGAAGCAGAACTTCTTTTTAAACAAGTTCTTCTACTAAGTAGAAAAATATTAGGAGAAGAACACCTTGATGTAGCAACTAGCCTCAATAATTTAGCATTATTATATAGTAAACAAGGAAGATATTCAGAAGCTGAACCTTTTTATAAACAAGCTCTTTCACTTCAAAGGAAAATATTAGGAGAAGAACATCCTAATGTAGCAAAGAGTCTCAATAACTTAGCATCTTTATATTATAACCAAGGAAGATATTTAGAAGCAGAATCTCTTTATAAACAAGCTCTTCTACTAAGTAGAAAAACATTAGGAGAAGAACATCCTGATGTAGCAACTAGCCTCAATAATTTGGCACTATTATATATGGATAAAGGGAAGTATTCAGAAGCGGAACCTCTTTATAAACAAGCTCTTATACTTCGGAGAAAAGTATTAGGAGAAGAA
>JASJEA010000117.1 GCA_030064935.1 Crocosphaera sp.
GGTTTCCTTTAAACTGCGAGAGTCTACTTTTGTTAATAATACCCGATGAGCGACCTTTAAGGGCATGACAACTGTTGTCACGGTTTCGATGAGTGCTGTTAAATCCATCGCCGCTGGGGGTGTGGGTAAAATTAGATAATTAGCACAATTAATTACTGATTGTAAGGCTTCTGAACGTAAAGCCGGAGGGGTATCAACAACAATTATTTCATATTCTTGAATATTACGGAGTTTTTTGAGAATTTTGGGGTTATTTTCTTCCGTTAAATCAAAATCTATCCCCTTTTTACTGCGTTGTGTCCACCAACTGGCCGATCCTTGGGGATCAGCATCTACCAGTAAAACGTCTTGTTTCTCAGCCAAAATAGCTGCCACATTAACTGCAGTTGTGGTTTTTCCCACGCCTCCTTTACCATTAATAATTGCGATAATGGTTGTTGTAGATGAGTTGAAATTCTCCTTGGTCATACAGTCTAGCGATCAACGGATAAGGATATTATCTCATCTTCGTGTTGTCTTGTTGACCATACTTTTTAAATTGTCAATCAGAATTGGCATAAAGTCCTCTGTAATGACTTGAGAATGCCATATATTTTATGGAAAAATTAATATTAATTATCTCCTATGATTATTACTATTATATATATCAATCATAATAACGATTTAAAAGATTTTCAACAGCATTGAGTAATTTTTCTTGTTTCCAAGAATAAGATAAATAAGAAGCGATCGCACAACCTCCAGCCCCCACCCCTTCTTTAACATAACCTTGTTCATACCGTTGTAATTGTTGATAAGAAGAATCAGAAAAATTTAGGTCAGTAGCTAATAAAGGAACTGTTCCAACCGACTTAGCTAAACCCACAGTATCTCCTGTGGTATCTTCTGCCACCCAGCGTGTTGTACCCACAACAATATTGTTTAAATTAGCTTCATATTTAGAGTTATTCATAATCGCTTTAATCAAAGCATAAACAGCTAACATTTGAGTACCTCCTGCTAACATGACTCCTGTTTTTATACTCGCAATCATAGCCATTCCTGCGACAACAATTTGCATTGGATCACCTACTGCGGCCACTAATTGAAAAGGATTAAGGGACTCTAAATTTGAAGAATAATTATAATTTTGTAACCCTTCTTTTACCACTAATTCTTTTTGCTGATGATTACAATCAGGATGACTACTATTAACTTTTCCTGCTGCACTAATACCTAAACCTGTTAAAATAGCCAGGGCTGTTGTTGTTCCTCCAACTACACATTCACTGAGAATTAAGTAAGATTTGCTATGATTTCTTATTAATTTTTCTCCCCACATTAAACTTGTTTCAAATAAGTTATAAACGACTGATAAAGGTAATGCTTTTCCTGTAGTTAAACACTTAGCAGCCATACCTTTTAAGTCAATATAAGGAACAGGAGGAGGTAAAGGAAGACCGGCATTAAATAAATAAACAGGAATGTCACAAGCTTCAATAACAGCACGACTAATAAACACAGGAGAAACCCCTTGCGTTAAAGGAGGTAACGGATATTGATAAGAAGATTGTACACCTTTAACTAAAAATTCTGCATCGGCGATCGCTGTATATTTTCTAGCTTCTGGTGTCGCCCCCGCAGCAGAAATACCTTCAATTAAACCTGTGTCAGTAAAGCCTAAAATACAAGCAAAAATAGGTAAATAATCTTGGTAAGTATCAGTCCATTTTTGTCCTAATCGTTTAGATGTATAAATACGTAACATTAGTTTATCTTTTTAGTTATTAGTTGTTTGAATCGTCAGACAGATTTCAAGTTAATGATCAAACAAAGATCAACAGAATAAAAATTATAGTATTCTTAATACTTCTTAATACAGAGTAGTTTATTTCTGTTCAAATACTTAGTTATGATATTGATGGGTTCAAAAATCGAGAAATGGATGAATCATCCATGATCAATTGTCCATGATCAATTATCCATTATTAAAGCGTGAAAGTCTTAGTTGTTGGAAATGGAGGGCGCGAACACGCCCTAGTTTGGAAACTACTTCAGTCTCCTCAAGTAGAACAGTGTTTTTGTACTCCTGGTAATGGAGGAACCGCTTTGTTAGAAAGATGTGAAAATCTTCCCTATGGGGTGGATGACTTTGCTAACATTGCTGAGTCTGTGCAGAAATATAACATTGATCTCGTCGTTGTGGGACCAGAAGTCCCTTTGTCTGAGGGTATTACTGACTATCTCCAACGCTACAATATCAAAGTATTTGGACCCACTCAAGCTGGGGCCCAAATTGAGTCAAGTAAGTCTTGGGCAAAAAAATTAATGGCCGATGGTGGTATTGCGATCGCCAAAGGGGAAACATTTAGAGATGCAGATGCAGCGAAAGCTTATATTGCTCAACAAGGATCTCCCATTGTGGTCAAAGCGGATAAGTTAGCCGCCGGAAAAGGGGTTATTGTTGCTGAAACTATGGCGGAAGCTCAAAATGCAGTGGATGAGTTAATGGGGACAGGGTTTGATTCTATAGTCGTCGAAGAATTTTTACAGGGGGAAGAGGTTTCTATATTGGCTCTGACAGATGGTAAAACGATACGGCCTTTACTTCCAGCACAAGATCATAAACGCATTGGAGAAGGAGATACAGGACTAAATACTGGGGGCATGGGAGCTTATGCACCAGCACCGATAGCAACTCCTGCTTTATTAGAACGAGTACAAACAGAGATTTTAGAGCCAACAGTAGCAGCATTACGTCAGCAAGGTATTCATTATTGCGGGGTACTCTATGCTGGGTTAATGGTGACTCCTGAAGGCGAGCCCAAGGTTCTAGAATATAATTGTCGTTTTGGTGATCCTGAAACTCAAGCGGTGTTACCTCTTTTAGAAACACCCTTAGATCAGTTATTGATGGCCTGTGTTGAGAGTCGCTTAGAAGAGTTTCCCACCTTAAAATGGTATAAAGGTAGTGCTGTGTGTGTTGTGGCTGCTTCTGAAGGATATCCTGGAAGCTATGAGAAAGGTAAACCTATTACAGGGATAGAGGAAGCCGAAAGGTTAGGCTCAACGGTGTTTCATGCTGGTACTAAATTAAACGGCGATTGCCTTTTAACAGACGGAGGAAGAGTGTTGGGAGTTACTTCTCTCGGAGAAGATTTTGATACAGCGATTCAGAAGGTTTACAGTTGTATCGAAGCGATTCATTTTCCTGGTGTATATTATCGTCGTGATATTGGTCATCGGGTTCGTGAATAAGTCCCCCGACAACCACTCCCTTTACTGGTTTCAATGAGCGTGCATTAGATTCTAAGCAGTACAAGATGCTCACCTGCAGTTTTGACAGCAAGTGAGCATCTTGCTCAGATACCCATCTCCTTAATTTAGTTAAAACAGTCAACTACTTGATGTTTGATTGAGGAACAGTCTCTAAAACCATTTTATTTTTTCAAGCGAGAATAAACTGTACTTAACCCCTGAACATTTCCTACATTACCAGGAAATAAAACAACAGGTAAATTAGGAAATAAAGGATGATCTTTTTCCGTTCTCACCATCGAACATCCTGCTAATATTTGCCCTAATAAACGCACAGCCTGGAGTTTTAAACCGGTACTTAATACATCATTAGAGGTAATACCCCCTTTACTAATTAAAAAACTAATATCACTGGGTAAACCTTGCACCACTTCCATCAGTAAAGACGACACAGAAACACCAAAATCTAATCGTTTTTGTACCGTTTCAAAAGTTAACTCTTCCCGACTGGTATAAACCACAGGGGTTTGATTGTTTTCATGAACTGTTTTAACTTTCTCTAAAATATTGTTTAATAACTCATCTTTTTTATCAGGATTATCTCGCAATTGTTTAACATCAACTTCGATGCCAACAATATCAGATTGCGTTAATAAATCTTGTAATTGTTGGGTGGTTTTTTTGACATGAGAACCCACCAAAACTACACCAGGTTTATCTGTTGGCTTATATTTTGCCATCTCTTCTGCTGCGATTGGCTGTTTACCTAACTGTGCTAAAGAGGTCAAAATACTGGCTGCACTACGGAATAAAAAGCGTTTTCCTGATGCTGCTGCGGATAACAAGTCTTCAGCAAACTTATCTAAGTCTTCTTGTCTTTCCCCATCAACCACAGCACATTTATTTCCTTCTAGCTGCATTAATCTTTCCAAACTACCTTGACGAATATCTGCTAACAAAAACCGTTCGACTTCTCCTGCCTTAATACTTCCTTTTGTCTTTTCTTCTACATAATCAGGTAAATAACCATATTGATAGCCAAAAACAGAATCTTTAGCAAACTCTGTCTCATTGACAGGGGTTAGTTTTCCATCGATGTTCAAATAATGTATACTATCTAGGGTTTGTCTTCCTCCTTCAAAAAAAGCAGGAATCAAAAAATGAGCATCAAACCCTCCTAAAGCCTGAGCAATGACATCAGTTTCTATGGGATAATGACCCCTAAGAGTAGAATCTGAACGACTAACAATTAGAAAATCTTGAATACTTTCAGCTTCAATAGCAATTTTGAGATTATGACACACTTCTTTCGTAATATCCGCAGCTTTCTCAGGGGTTAATGCCCTCGTATTGGTTAATATGAAAACAATGGGAGTTTCATCCCTTAAGCCCAATCTCAGCGTCTCTACATCCCATTGCATTAATAATAAACAACTATGTACCGTTTGAGAACCGGTGGGGTCATCATCTAAAACAATAATTTTTGGTTGTTGATTCATTTGTTAACCCCCTGCGATCGCTATTTATATTAAAACAGTTAATGAATAATTGATAATGAAATATCAATTATCAATTATCCATTATTTAGCAGCATTAGCTGTTTCTACAACTTTAGCAAATGCCTGAGGATCAAGAATAGCTAACTGTGCAAGCATTTTACGGTTAATCTCAATATTAGCTTTCTTCATCTGACCAATCAATTGACTGTAACTCATGCCATTTTGTCTGGCTGCTGCATTAATTCGAGTGATCCACAAACGACGAAAATCGCGTTTCCGTTTACGGCGATCGCGATAAGCATTGCGTAATGCTTTCATCACCTGCTGGTTGGCGGTACGGAATAACCGAGAGTGGCTTCCTCTGAAGCCCTTAGCCAATTTAAGGATTTTTTTACGACGTTTACGGGCAACATTGCCCCGTTTTACCCTTGTCATAGTTGTTTAGTGTACGTAAGTGAATGAATTGATTTTAGAGATAAGGTAGCATTAAGCGAACGTTGTCTTCGTCTTGTTCACTAACTAAAGCAGTGTTAGATAAACGACGACGCTTCCTTTCAGCACTTTTGTGGTTTAATAGGTGATTTTTGAAAGCTTTTCGTCTGACAATCTTCTTCCCGCTTCCTGTCACCCGAAAACGCTTGGCGGCAGCTTTGCGCGTTTTTAGTTTTGGCATAATTTACGGATATAAAATTTAGACACAATTATTAATTATAACATAATTTAGCTGATTTTTGCTAGAACTGTTCATGAAATGCCCCAACTAAATCTTGCGATTATAGTTCGGGACTTCTCCTGAAATTTAGCTAACTGCCGAGAAGCCCTATGCTATAGATGAAATTGAATAATCAGCAATTATTTTTATCATTGGCGAGGAAATCTTTGGTATGATTTCGTCAATAAACTGACTAAACCTATAATACCAAGGGCCACAACTGATGTGGGTTCAGGAATGGTTGTCGTTCCGTTATCATCACCACCCCCTGAGTTATCATTACCACCCCCTGAGTTATCATTACCACCCCCTGAGTTATCATCATTACCTCCTGAGTTATCGGTGTCTGCTTCCTCCAAAAGATCAGCAATATTGATCAAAGTATTAAGTTCATTATCTTGAGGGCTAATACCTGTTGTTGAGCTATTGGTGCTAGTGTTCCCTGAAGAGATAACAGTAGAACTCGATGAGCCATTGTCAGATGTTCCTGTCCTATTTGTTCGTGAAGTCGTCGTTCCTGTTCCGCTATTATTATTACTGCTTCCATTATTACCATTATTACCATTATTACCATCATTATCATTATTATTGAATGCTGGGTTCGATTGGTTAGTTCCACTAATACCTGATGCATCAATGGCATTAGGATTATAGTTCATTATACGTCCAGGATCGATCAGGAATGCGGCAGATGCAGCATTGCTCCATAAAATGATCATACTGGCAGAAGTGACCAAAGTAATTGACTTGATAAAATTATTTTTTTTGATAAATTTTGACATTTTTTTTACTCCTTTTTTGCTAAGAGCAGCATTTATTAAGGCTTAATCATGGTTGATAATTTAAATATAAATATTGCAGAGTATCCCTAAAAAATGAGGTTTAGGTATTCTTTATTAAACATGAAATAATTAAATAATTTTTGACCATCCTATTTTAAATCAAAAAAAAATAATCGTGTTGTTTTTTTAAAAAAGATGGTTGTTTTCACTAATTAAATAAATAAGACATAAAAAAAAACACCTGATAATACCTACAGCTTTACGTAATTTCCTCAATCAAAATTGTAAAAACTAAGACTATATAGCACCACTGATATCTTGTATTAGTACACAAAAACTCACTAATATAAAAAAGAAAATCCATTCTCCAGGACTGTTCGCAGTTATTATTTTCTGAATGAGGGTTTGAGAGTTGTGAAAAAGAGTCAGTTTTCTACAAATTTCCTGATATCGAACCGAGATTGACAGAAATTATCGAACCAAACTCAGGGACAAATTTCCCCCTGAGTCTGGCTAAGCAGGAACCGACAACCTCGCCTCAAACAAGGTCTAGATATATTTTTCGTCCAAAATTTCCGATGATGATAACGATTTTAAGCAAATCCTTGCCAAGCTTGCCTAACTAAATCACTTAACCAACGACGCTGAACACCATCTAAAAGGGGATCATCTTGCAAAACTTCTGCCGTTAAATCATCTAAGGATTTTCCCTGAGAACGGGCCAAGTTGACCACTCCAGTGATGGCAACAGCAATCATTTCTTCATCAACAGGCTTACTCCGTAGAGCAAATATTTCTTCGGGACTCACTGGAATGGGATAATGCATAAGAGTTCAATCGGATCGTTGAATTGTCTGAATCGACCAACAAAATGTAAACTTTTTTAAAAGTGTCTTTCAGAATACAGTAACGGAAAGTCTAGCGTACTTTCAACCTAATGCACTCTGCTATTTTGCTTATTTTTTGTTTTCTTAACATATTGTAATGCAGGAAATTACTTATTTCGAAATTCCAACCCCCAATACTGACGCTGTTTGCCAGTGGTTACAGCAACAATGGACTCCATTGATAGGAAAAAAAATGGTCACACCTAATGGGGTTCGTTTACAACTCATTAATCTGGGGTTAGAATCTTCCTCCTCCATAGAAGAAAAGGAATTATCCATTTTTGTTTGGTCAGTACAACGGACAACTTACCTGAAAATTTTTCGATGGGGAAACAAACCGTTTCCTTCAGAAGCAAAAGTCTCTAAACACTTAGAAGAAGAGATGAGGAAAGTATTTCCCCAACAATATCCCCAGTTACCGGACTTAGATGGGGAAGCAGCCTCAATTTTTGAAGCTTTGGCTCCTTATTATCCCAAAACGGTTCATTTTTTTGAGAAAATGCCCCAGGGAGATACGGATTTACAACGGGTGTATTGGTGGGAAAAACGATGGCGAGAAAGTGTTAGAAATCCCAAACAACCTCAACAGGTAATTTTTCAGCAAAATCAGCCCTCTCAGTCTTCAGATGAAGAATATGACCTAATTTATGTTGGGGGTGCTTTAGGGGTTATTCATGCTGCTGTCATGGCACAATTGGGCTATCGGGTATTGTTGGTGGAAAGATTGCTATTTGGGCGCATGAACCGTGAATGGAATATTTCCCGTTCTGAGTTTCAAAGTTTAATTAATTTAGGGTTATTTACTATTGATGAATTTGAATCTATTATTGCTAGAGAATATGTAGATGGATTTAATAAGTTTTTTGATAGTAATAATCCTCCTTATTTAAAAGCAGATGTTTTACATACTCCGAAAGTTTTAAATATTGCTATTGATACAACAAAATTCCTCAACCTCTGTGGTGATAAATTAAAAGAAGCAGGAGGAGAAATTTGGGATAAAACAGAATTTATTCAAGGTGGTATTGATCCAGAAGGGGTGACAGTTAGCTTAGTTGATTTAGAAACAAGAGAAACAAAGGAGGTTAGAGGGCGTTTATTGATAGACGCAATGGGAACTGCTTCTCCTATTGCTTGGCAATTGAATGGAAAGCGGACTTTTGATAGTGTTTGTCCTACAGTTGGAGCAATCATTGAAGGGATTAGTTATGATGTTTGGGACAGTGAATATGGTGATGTTTTAAATTCTCATGGAGATATTTCTCGCGGTAGGCAATTGATTTGGGAGTTGTTTCCAGGAGAAGGAGATGAGTTGACTTTTTATCTCTTTCATTATCATCAAGTTAATCCTGATAACCCTGGTTCTTTGTTAGAGATGTATGAGGATTTCTTTAATATTTTGCAAGAATATCGTCGCTGTGAGCTAGAAAAGTTGACTTGGAAAAAACCAACCTTTGGTTATATTCCTGGTCATTTTAGTGTCAGTAAAAGCGATCGCAAGATAGCTTTTGATCGACTGGTTGCTATTGGAGATGCAGCATCGTTACAATCTCCTCTTATTTTTACAGGTTTTGGTTCTTTAGTACGTAATTTGGATAAATTAACCTATTTATTGGATTTTTGTCTAAAACATGATTTACTCAAAGCCGCAGATTTAAACCAAATTCGGGCTTATCAGAGTAATGTAGCCGTAACTTGGTTATTTTCTAAAGGAATGATGGTTCCTACAGGAAAAATCTTACCTCCACAACGTATTAATTCCATGTTGAATACGTTTTTTGGTTTACTAGCTGACTCTCCCCCAGAAGTAGCGGATACCTTTATCAAGGATAAGACTACTTGGTTAATGTTCACCCGGCTCGCTTTGAAAGCTGCGAGAAAAAACCCCGCTTTATTGCTTTGGATATGGGAAATGGCTGGAAATAAAGATTTAATTCGTTGGTTAGGGTCTTATTTTGAGTTTACAGCCGATAGCTTCAAAAATTTACTATTTGCCTCTTGGTTTCCCCAACTCTTAAAGCAACTTCCTGACGGGTTACAACAGCAATATCCTTCTTTGTGGTTGCGGTTGTTGAGTTTTCAGAGGAGTTTAACCCCTTCTCGTTAAGTTAAACTTATATAAATGTCATGGAAAGCAACAAAATATAAATCAATTACATCTCTTTACATAACTTTATGTATAAGAATTATTCTCAATAGTGGACGAGTTTACTGGGCTGTGGTACGATGGTGAAGAATAAAAATCTGTAGCCAGTTTGTCTACAAATACAATATGGCTCATTATTCCCATTGTGTCGTTGTTAGTTGTTCTGCGAACGCCCAAAAATAGTTCATAAATACTCAACTTTTCCCTAGAAATTTGAGCAAATGTACTAAAACAAACGATAATTGTAACAGTGACCTTGACAAAATATTAATTATATGTATTTAAACCCAGCAGACAGTATTTTATATGCTATTTACTAATTTATGATCCTGAAAAAGAGGTGATTTTAGAATGGAAAAAATAACACAATATCGCATCTATATTCAAAATTTATTAACTGAATACCATTTGTATTTGTCACTTCCTCCAACGGAATGAATATGGCACTTGTCAGAAATTGGGACGAGGTGATTCATGATAAGTGAGTGATAAAATACGTAATAGAAAAGATTACTTATGTATAAAAACTTGAGTCATAGCTCTTGAATGTATTATCTGAATAAAAAAATGAGTAGGATATTTTAGAAATAAAAATATCCTACTCACTCATTTAATTTTGAATTAAAGAAAACTAATTAACGTCCAATTCCTACATAATTGAAACCAGCCATTTCTAATTTAGACCGATCCAAGAAATTACGACCATCAATCATCAAAGGATTAGCCATCACTTGAGCCATTTTACCGTAATTGAGGGCTAAAAATTCCTTCCAATCGGTTACTAAAACTAAAGCATCACAACTATCCGCCAACATTTCTGCATCGGTTTCAATGATTACATTAGATAAACCATGACTTAAACCAGACTGAGAAACAATAGGATCGTAAGCCTTAATTTTTGCTCCTAAACGGTTTAACTGTTCGATGATAATTAAAGAAGGTGCATCGCGCATATCATCCGTATCTGGTTTAAAGGTTAAGCCTAATAAACCGATAGTTTTTCCTTTGAGGATTTTCAGTTCTTGTTGTAACTTTTCAACTGCAATTAATCGTTGACGCTTGTTAACACTAACCGCAGCATTGAGTAATTCGGTTTCGTAATTGTAATCCGTAGCAGTATGAATTAAAGCCAAAACATCTTTAGGGAAACAAGAGCCACCCCAACCAATACCAGCTTGTAGGAACTTATTACCAATACGAGAATCTAAACCGATACCAGCAGCTACTTGAGTCACATCGGCCCCAACCCGATCGCAGATATTAGCGACTTCGTTGATAAAACTAATTTTAGTCGCTAAGAAAGCATTAGCTGCATATTTAATCATCTCAGCAGAGTTCAAATCTGTGACTACCACAGGAACAGGAGGTAAGCTTTGATCATCAGCGAACTTGCGATCAACTAAAGGTTTATAAAGTTGCTGCATCATGTCGATCGCCTTGTCATTGTTGCTACCGAGAACAATGCGATCGGGGTTAAACGTATCATAAACTGCCGAGCCTTCCCGTAAAAATTCAGGGTTACTGACCACATCAAAGTCCACATTAGCAGGAGAATCTTGACGTTGAGCCAAACCATCCATAACAATCATTCTTACCCAGTCACCGGACCCAATGGGAACCGTAGACTTATTAACAATGACCTTATAACCACCGTTTAAATTTTCACCGATTCCCCGCGCCACTGCTTCAACGTAACGGGTATCGCTCTCCCCGGTAGGCAAAGCAGGGGTTCCTACTGCAATAAAGAGAATTTCTCCATGATCAACCCCTGCGGCCAAATCTGAGGTAAATTCTAAACGGCCAGCTTCCATAGAAGAGTGCATTAATTCTGAGAGCCCAGGTTCATAAATAGGAGATTGCCCGGACTTCATCAGTTTAACCTTTTCTTCGTTGTTATCAATACAAATAACGTGATGACCAATATGGGCTAAACAAACCCCAGTCACTAAGCCAACATAACCGGTTCCAATGACACAAACGCGCATAACTTTTATCCTCTGAATTTTAGATAGTTTATAAAGACGATATTCAAGGGAGCATACAAAAGAACTTAATAGTTAGATCAGGATTTCCTTAACGAAATCATGCTCAAAAATCATTTAACTTTCTTGAGAAACTCGTTCCCGAAAATCCTTAATGGCTAATTCTAACCCATCTTTTAAAGGAATCGTCGGTTCCCAACCTAAATAGCTTTTGGCCTTAGTAATATCGGGTTGTCGTTGTTTGGGATCATCTTGGGGTAAAGGTTTATAGACTAATTCTGCATCGGGATTAATCATTCCTTGAATAATTTGTGCCAGTTCGAGGATGCTATATTCTCCTGGGTTACCCAAATTAACAGGGCCAATATACTCTCCATTCATCAAACGCATCAACCCTTCAACTAAGTCAGAAACATAGCAAAAACTGCGAGTTTGAGAACCGTCTCCATAAATCGTCAAGGGTATTCCTTTTAAGGCCTGTACAATGAAATTACTCACCACCCGACCATCATTTTCCAACATTCTTGGTCCGTAAGTATTAAAAATACGAGCCACTCTAATGTCGGTTTTATGTTCTCGGTGATATTCAAAGGCTAGGGTTTCAGCAACCCGTTTTCCCTCGTCATAACAGGCCCGCAATCCTGTACAACTGACATTTCCCCGATATTCTTCCGGTTGAGGATGAACATCGGGATCACCATAAACTTCCGAAGTAGAAGCCAAAAGAATTCGGGCATTGACTCGTTTGGCTAGACCTAACATATACAAAGTCCCTAAGACATTGGTTTTAATTGTCTTAACGGGGTTAAATTGATAGTGAATAGGAGAAGCGGGACAAGCTAAATGATAAATTTGGTCTACTTCGAGGCGGATAGGTTCTGTGATATCGTGACGAACCAATTCAAAATAGGGATTATCTAACCACTTGAGAATGTTCCGTTTGTGGCCAGTATAAAAGTTATCTAAACAAAGGACTTCGTGTCCCTTTTCCATTAAGCGATCGATGAGATGGGAGCCGATAAAACCAGCACCACCGGTAACTAAGATTCTCATGCAGCCTATAAGTTCAAAGTTGAAATTAATATTAACTTACCCTTGCTTCGGGTTTTGGCCAACCCCCTTCCTGGTTTTTGTGAGAAAAAAAGGGAACACACTGTTTTATGATCCCTAAAAAAATCAAGAATTTTCTGATCTAGAGGTACTATTCATGAGATCCTAGGGAAAGACTCTATCCTTATAAATACTCTTTATTGATTTTCTCCATCCTCATCTGAATCTTCTTATGTCATCCTATACTATGCCCCGCCGAACTAAAATTGTGGCAACCATTGGTCCTGCTACCCAAAATAAAGAAGTTTTACGTCAGTTAATTGTAGCTGGAGCCACAACCCTCCGTCTTAATTTTTCTCACGGGGATCATGATTATCATCAACATAGTATTCGTCTGATTCGTCAAACGGCGTTTGAATTAAATCAACCGGTTGCTATTCTTCAAGATTTACAAGGTCCGAAAATTCGTCTGGGTAAATTTGTAGCAGGTAAAATTACCCTCCAACCTGGGGACCCCTTCATTCTTACCAGTCGTGAGGTGGAATGTAACCAAAATATCAGTTACGTTACCTATGAATACCTAGCGGATGAAGTGCCAGAAGGCGCAAGAATTCTCATGGATGACGGGAAAGTAGAGATGCGAGTCGAAAAGGTAGATTGTGAAAATAAAGACTTACATTGTCGGGTTGTTGTTGGTGGAGTTTTATCCGATAGTAAAGGGGTCAATTTTCCAGGGGTTTATTTATCTGTTAAGGCTCTCACGGATAAAGATAGAAAGGATTTAATGTTTGGCTTGGATCAGGGAGTTGATTGGGTGGCTTTGAGCTTTGTGCGTAATCCTCAAGATATTCTCGAAATTAAAGAACTTATTGCCAGTGCAGGGAAAAATGTTCCAGTGATCGCCAAGATTGAAAAACATGAAGCGATCGAAGATATGGAAGAAATTTTGTCCTTGTGTAATGGAGTTATGGTTGCCAGAGGGGACTTAGGAGTGGAATTACCGCCAGAGGATGTTCCCATTCTTCAAAAACGCTTAATCGCGACCGCTAATCGCTTAGGCATTCCTGTGATTACTGCTACCCAAATGTTAGATAGTATGGCTAGTAATCCCCGCCCCACCCGTGCAGAGGTATCTGATGTGGCGAATGCGATTTTAGATGGCACCGATGCAGTGATGTTGTCTAACGAGACGGCGGTGGGTCAATATCCGGTTGAGGCAGTGGCGACAATGGCAACGATCGCCGAACGGATCGAAAAGGAACCATCGGTGACTAAAGTGGGGTCGCAAGAGAAACAATCCATTACTAACGCCATTTCGGCTGCGGTGAGTCAAATTGCCCAAGAACTCAATGCTGCGGCCATCATGTCCTTGACGAAAACAGGATCAACAGCGCGCAATGTTTCTAAGTTCCGTCCTCCTATCCCTATTTTAGCTGTAACCCCCCATGTGGATGTGGCCAGACAGTTACAGTTAGTGTGGGGGGTTAAACCGTTACTGGTTCTTGATTTAGCTTCAGCGACTCAAACCTTTCAATCGGCGGTTAATGTGGCACAGGAGAATAATTTACTCAAAGATGGGGATTTAGTGGTGATGACGGCAGGAACCCTTCAAGGAGTGGCAGGATCGACGGATTTGATTAAGGTGGAAATGGTAAAGGCTGTTTTGGGGAAAGGAGTCGGTGTTGGTCAGGGTTCGGCCAGTGGAAGAGCTAGAATCGCTCATCATGCGAGGGAATTAGGTAATTTTGAACCCGGAGATATTTTGGTGGTCCCTAAAACCAGCGCTGAGTTTGTGGAAATGATGCGTAAAGCATCGGGTATCATTACTGAAGAATCCAGTTTAACCAGTCATGCGGCCGTCATTGGTTTACGCTTGGGAGTTCCGGTGATTGTAGATTTTAAAGAAGCAACAGAACATATTAGAGAGGGAGCTATCATTACTGTTGATGCGGAAAAAGGCCGAGTTTATTCCGGGATTGTTTAACAGAAATGTCGAAAAAATCATCTCTGATTGGAAGTTCCAACTATAGTGTGGCTTAGTTAGGCACTTCAGATGATCTGTGTTCCTAAGTAGCCGGTAATCAAGCGACTGCCATCTTTGAAAATATGTATTTCAGTTTGATCACTGGCCCAACTTATGTTGTCTTTTAAGGAGGGATTGAAAATATGAACGCGCTGATTACTCGAAGAAACAGGAGAATTTGGAGAGTTTATGGCCAAGGATTGAACATAAGCTCCATCAACTAAAATATCAAGTTGATTTAATAAGTCTTGAGAACCAGTGGGAGCCGATTTAGATTGTAATTGCTCTAAGGTAAATCCAGTAAATGACATTACATTGAGCCCTTTGGCCTTAACTCTACTGGCCAACTTAGCTAATTCCTTCGCTTGCCAAAAAGGCTCTCCCCCCGAAAATGTAACCCCTTCATGACGAGCATTACTGGTTATCTTTTCAACTAATTCATCCACTGAGTGTAATTGATTAATTTCAAATGACCAAGAATCTAGATTAAAACATCCAGAACATTCCCTTGAACACCCTTGAACCCACATGACGGCACGACATCCAGGACCGTTTACTTGTGACTCGTCTACATAGCCCATGAGGTTGAGGTATCCAGGGGGAATTTCGGTTTGCTCTAAATAGGGATCTTTATTGACTGTCATTTGCCTTCTCCTAATTGCAAAAATTGTCAGTTTTCTCTCAACGGAATAAGCGGGAGTCCCCACTCTCAGCTTGCGGAGTGGGGAGGTAGAGCGTGTGATTTTCGAGGTTCGATGCCTC
>JASJEA010000118.1 GCA_030064935.1 Crocosphaera sp.
AAAAACGTTTCGCTTTAAAAAGCCAGGTTTTAGACCATATTATCGAGATAATATTAACCGCCCACACACTTCCAGATAGGAACCATCGTAAGTATCTAAATTACAATGTTGCAGTTTATACTAACATCTCAATAATACCAGTATCTTTTTATACAAAAATCATGGATAATTAAACTGATAAATGTTAAAATTTCCCTTTATTTCCCTAATTCTCTACTTTATTAACATAGTGATCTATTAATTAGTTCAAAAAATTCTCTTTTTTCTGGGACTGAAGTATTATTATCCACCAGCTAAACTAAGATTGAAGGCAAAAAGCAGTCGAAATCAGACATCAACCTACTGCCTTTGTCCGACATCTCTATTCTGTTTCTACAAAGCGTTTTCTGAAACAGTTTATCAGGTGTGAGGGGTCATTGTTTTCAGGGAGGAGAAGGCGTTGATGATAGTTATATCATCTCTCCTCCTTTTCTCTTAGAAATTAATATAGCAATCAGATTTCAGTTGTGAGAAAAGTAGAGGTAATATTTAACAGTGTTAAATCCCCACAATGGATAATATTATTATGTCCTAATGGGTTCTTATTTCCCACATATCATGGCTGATTGCTATAAGTTTCAAATTGACCCAAACTCAATTAAAAACATGAAAAAACTGCCAGGACTTTGTCTGCATCGTTCCCTTACATTTTATGAAGTTGCGTTTTCTTTGATCTTGGTCACTTTGTTATGAGTTACGAATATTTGAGAGTGATAATGAGTCTTTTCCATCGGAAGAAGCAATGGTTTGGGTGAGGAGATAATTCAAAATTGTTCGGGAGGCAATAAGAGGAAAATAAATAAAGCCCTCATAATGCCAACAAAAATGACAAAGAGGGCTAACAACTGAAATAAACCTGTTAAGATTTCATTGCCCAGGCTAACTATTAAAGATAGACTTTCACTCATTCTCTTTGAATGGACAGTGGAAAATTGATAATTCAGGATAAAACTTCACACCTTTCCAATAACAATTCTCCATTCTCCATTCTCCATTCTCCATTCTCCATCATCCATTCTCCATCATCCATTCTCCATTCTCCATTCTCCATTATTTCCCTTTATTCTCTTTCATCATAGTGACAAACTTCTCAAACAAATAATCAGCATCATGGGGACCCGGACTTGCTTCAGGATGATATTGCACTGAGAAGAAAGGTAAACTTTTATGAGACAACCCAGCCACTGTGCGATCGTTCAAATTAAGATGGGTAATTTCTACTGCTGCATCTAAAGAGTTTTCTGTGACTGCAAAACCATGATTTTGACTGGTAATTTCCACCTTTTCTTGCAATCCACAGGGTTGATTTAAACCGCGATGACCAAACTTTAACTTAAAGGTTTGAGCACCTAAAGATAACCCTAAAATTTGATGGCCCATACAGATACCAAAGGTGGGTTTTCCTTGTTCAATCAAAGCTTTAACTGTAGTAACGCCTTCCGTTACCGCAGAGGGATCACCCGGTCCATTAGACAAGAAAATACCATCAGGATTGTACTTTAAAATTTCTTCAGCAGGGGTATCAGCAGGAACCACAATGATTTTACACCCATAACTGGCTAACCGTCGTAAGATATTGCGTTTCACCCCAAAATCAAGAGCCACAACCGTCAAAGACTCCCCAGAAGAGTTCTCCTTACTGGTATTAAAAGCCCAATGATCATCCGTTGGGGTTAACCACTCATAAACTTCTTTGGTGGTTACTTCCTTAACTAAATTTAACCCTGCCATAGAAGGGGCAGATTGTACTTGACGCAACAACTCGCTTTTATCCAATATTTCTGTGGAAATTATGCCATTCATTGCCCCTACAGAGCGCAGTTTGCGGGTTAAAGCCCTGGTATCAACACCATAGATACCCACAATCTTATGACGAATCAAATAATCAGGTAAAGATTCCGTAGATCGCCAATTACTAGGACGATAGGTTATATTACGGGCAATTACCCCCTTAACTTGGGGTTTGTCTGATTCTTCATCATCTGGGTTAACCCCTGTATTTCCCAACTCAGGGTAAGTAAAGGTCACAATTTGGCCACAATAACTGGGATCGGTCAAAACTTCTTGATATCCTGTCATCCCCGTATTAAATACCACCTCTCCCACAGTGGTGCCTTTTGCCCCGAAGGATAACCCCTCAAATGCTGTCCCGTCAGCTAATACTAATAAAGCGGGTTTCCCCTTTGCCATTGCCATAATCATTAAGTTTTTGATACTAAGAAGGGATGAAACTTAACGGTTAACGATAGACTAGATCAGGCAATGCCTGAAATCCTGAGATCCTAGTCATCTGTTGAGATGGGTTAACCCCTAAGCCACTGGGGATAATCTTAGCAGATATCTCTGGAGTGTTAAGGTAGAGTTGAACTGCCAAAAAGGTAGGTATAATCCCATGAGTCCCAAGAAATTAACCAATGACGACAAACAAGAAATTCTTAATCTTTATCGTCAAACCCCAGAAACAACCTCTACCTTAGCTGATCGTTATGGGGTCAGTAGTTCTACTATTAGCCGTTTTTTGAAGAATACCCTCTCAGATGTGGAGTATGAGGATTTAATCCAGCAAAAACGTCTAGCCAGAACCAGTAAACTTCAAGTTGAGTCCCCAATGTCAGATCCCGTGCTTTCAGAGGAAAGTAAACCTGTGCCGAAAATTCGTCAACAAGATTTATTTACGGCCTCTGATACAGTAGAGACTTTTGAGGATACCCTGCCTAAACCAACTCCCTCCAAAGAAAAACCCACTCTTAAAAAAGCTTCTCCTGTTCTCGTTTCTCAGCAAGAGGATGAGGATGAGGATGCAGAAGAGTTAGAAGATATAAATGTAGTGGCAGTAGGAGAAATGTTAGGGGAAGACTTAGAAGACAGTGATGAAGACTGGGATAATGAGGACGAGGATGAGGATGAGGATGAGGATGAGTATGATGACTCTTTATCGACACAACAGGATATTCAAGTCTTGCCTCTTTCAGCCGCAACCTTCCCTAAAACCTGTTATCTGGTAATCGATCGCGCAGCAGAATTAATTGCACGACCTTTAAAAGAATTCGCTCATCTCGGTCAAATTCCAGTGGATGAGGTGCAACAAAAAACTTTACCTATTTTTGATAATCATCGAGTTGCTCGCCGTTTTTCTAATCGATCGCAACGGGTGATTAAAATTCCCGATGGCCGTCTTCTTTACAAAACTTGTTCTTATCTACAAGCTAAAGGTATTACTCGTATTCTTATGGATGGTCAAATTTATTCTTTAGTGAGTCATTCCGAACAATAACCTTAATCTTTGAGCTTGACTTTTATTGCTGTATCGGGGTTGATTCTGAGTTATTGATGATAGTTTGGAGAAAACCCTGAGAACAAAATTTATGAGGCGATAAAAAATCAGTAATCTCGCTGTAAGAAAAATATTATTTTTTTTTGATTCCATAGGAATACTGAGAACTTGATAAAATAGTTTACAATCTAATGTGATTAAAATTGAATAACAAATAAGTTTTTTAACGAAATAGACATTAATCACACTAACTACATTTTCTTCAGGGTAAAATGAGTGGTACGAACACTTTTATCCTGTTCTCTCAGGAAAGTGGAAAATGGTAGATTCGGGAATATCTGATTAAGATAATATTTTTGTAATGATTAATTTACAGAAAGTTCCCTCTACTGTATTCCTTGAATGACCATACTCAAAGTGTGTCTAATCCTACTATGAATATTAGTCACCTACTGCGACAATACGAACAAGGCTATCGAAACTTCCCAAAACTAACTTTAACTGGGGCTGACTTATCAAGAGTGATGTTGATTTGTGTAGACTTGACTCAATCAAACTTAATGGGAATTAATTTGAGTCGGGGGTTTTTAACCAAATCTAATTTAAGTCAAGCGAGTTTAAATTGGGCAGATTTAACCTATGCTAAACTCAGTCAAGCTCAACTGATAGAAACTGATCTCACTAAGGCCAATTTAAGTGGAGCTTTTATGGTGAAATCTAGCTTAGTCAAAGCTCAGTTAAGTGGGGCTAACTTATCTCATACCAATCTACGGGCTGCTGATTTATCTTATGCCAATTGTTGTGGAGCTAATCTTCGTAAAATTAATCTCAGAGAAGCAAATCTAACAGGGGTTAATTTTAATTGGGCTAACCTTTACGAAGCCCGTTTAAGTTGTGCAATTTTAGAAAAAACTTCCTTTTTTGGAGCCAATTTAAGTAAAACCTTTCTCAAAGAAGTTGATTTGAGTGAGACGGATTTAGAACAGGTTAATCTACAGGAATCTCGACTTAGTTATAGTAACCTAAAAGGGGCAAATCTTCAAGGGGCAAATCTTCAAGGGGCAAAATTACGTCACACTAATTTAAGAGGCGCAAATTTGCGAGGAGCTAACTTAAAAGATAGTGATTTAGAAGGGGCTGACTTAACAAATGCCCTCGTGGAAAGTGCAGATTTCACTAATGCTAATTTCAATGATACAAGTGTTATTGGAACTCTTTTAGAGCCTCAAGTAATTCATCCCAATTCACCCATATTGAAAATCAAAGACACCCCTGCTTATAAGCCTTCCTTTGAATTTTTACAAACTGGATTTGCTGTTTAATAATTGACAACTATCAATTATTAATATCCCTGCTAATAATCCTGATCACAAAAGACGGGAGTTTTCGCACTCCCATGTTTTATTATCAAGATATTTTTTGAAAAAACTTAAGCTTTATTTTACAACATCAAGAGTTAATCTAAGATAACCTATAAATAAGAGTCTGTGGACAAATAAATTAATAGACTCACAAGTGTTGTCGTTCAAGACCGAATTTTTCCCCTCAGTAGGTACAATATGAGAGAACTTGACCAGGAAAAAACTCATCAAATCCTGAATACTATTATGGAATATGAACTAGCGGGTGTGGTGCGCTATACTCATTATTCTTTGATGGTAACAGGACCCCACCGTATTCCTATTGTACAATTTTTTCAACAACAGGCCAGTGAATCCTTACTTCATGCTCAACAAGTCGGGGAAATTCTAACAGGCTTAGAAGGCCATCCTAGCTTAAAAATTGCTCCTATGGAAGAAAGCAATGAGCATAGCTTACACGCCATTTTGTTAGAAAGTCTCAACCATGAAAAGAAAGCCTTAGATTTGTATAAAGAATTATTAGAAGCAGTAGAAAATGCCAGTATTTACATAGAAGAATTCGCTAGGGGAATGATTGGACAAGAAGAAGTGCATAATTTAGAGTTGAAGAAAATGCTGAGGGATTACGTTTAATTTCAGCAGAGAAATCAAGAGAAACCCAAGTTTTTTGGCTTGGGTTTCTTTGCAGAATTAGAGCAAAAAATTGTAAGCTAGATAGGTAAATCAATAAGCTCTTGTTAATCATGGATTTCAGTGCTGTTTTGCCTACCTTTGTTGTGACATTAAGGGAAGGATTTGAAGCCTTTCTGGTTGTCGGGATTGTTTTAGCTTGTTTAAAAAAAGTGGAGCAAACTCAACTAAATCGTTGGGTTTATCAAGGAATTGGCGGAGGAATTGTTGCCAGTATTATGGTGGGGTTTCTCTTAGGCGGAATTCTCCAAGGGGTGAATACTTATCAAACCCCTTACACCCCAGTAATGAAAGAATGTTTAGCGGCCTTATTTGGCTTAGTTGCCATTTCCATGCTAAGTTGGATGTTGATTTGGATGACGCAACAAGGAAAATCTTTAAAAGTAGAGGTAGAACAAGGAATCCAGACAGCATTAATTAGCAAAGAAAGTGCAGGAAAAGGTATTTTTCTGTTGGTTTTTATAGCTGTTTTAAGGGAAGGATTTGAAACAGTCTTATTTATTATCGCTAAGTTTCAAGACAGTTGGACCATTCCCAGTCTTGGGGCGATTACAGGATTAACCACTGCAGCGATTTTAGGCTTTCTTCTATTTAGATTAGGGGTAAAAATTAATATTCGTCTTTTTTTCAAAGTGATGGGAATCTTCCTCTTATTAGTGGTGGGCGGCTTAGTATTAGGAGCTCTTAAACATATAAATTTATTGGTGATGCTTTTATCCCAACTCGATCCCAGTTTTGCCCAGTGGTGTTTTTTACCTGGGGACTCCTGCATATTAGGATCTTTAGTGTGGGATGGATCAGAAATTTTACCCGATACAACCTTTCCTGGGGTGATTCTCAAAGCCCTCTTTGGCTATCGACAAAACTTGTATTTAGGACAAGTGATTATTTATCTTCTCTTTCTAGTTAGCGTGGGAAGCTTATACTTCAGCAGTTTATCCACTCCATCAACTGATAACAGCAAAAAACAGTTGAGAGAAAGTTAGCAAGCGCATTCTCAATAGGTTTGGGGTTTTAGGCAAAGACAACCTCAAAAAAAATTGCTAAGCTTACTTTAGGAGAAAATAAAGAGCAAAACGCATAAACTTTCTGAAACAGATCGTATACCTATTACAGATGGTGATTAGGAGAGTAAAATACCCATGAGTGTATGGACTTGTGACGGCATTCCCAAAGACGGTAAACAATATCCCGGTGCATTTCCCCACAACCCCCAAGATAATACCGGTCCAGACTGTACCCTGTGCGGCTTACCCCAAGAGGCTATGCAGCCAGGGAAAACAGTGAAAGCCCAACCAACCACTAAGACACAGGTAATTGGGACATCAGGGGGTGGGAACTCCTTAAAATCCTGGCTAATACCGACTGTGGTGGCTATGCTTTTCCTACTCATCGGTGGGGGGTTGGCTGTATACCGGTTACTCAAACCAAACGATCAAACAATTCAAACCCGCGGTTCAGATTCTTCATCAACAACCACACCAACCCCCGTAGCTCCCGACACTGGAGAATCAGTGAGTAGGGGAGAAAAACTCTTCTTGAACGCATCCACCTATAAGCAAGCAGGGGCCGAAGCCTTTGCCCAAGAAAATTGGGAAGAGGCTATCATCGCTTACCAAACCGCCGCCCAAGAAAATGCCAATGATCCTGAAGCCAGCATTTATTTAAACAATGCCCAAGCTAAACAGGCAAGAAACCCCATCACAATAGCTGTGGCTGTTCCCACCAGTCTTAGTAGTAGCAGTGCTGACTCGGCGGCTGAAATTTTACGGGGGGTAGCACAATATCAGAAGGATTATAATCAGTCCTTAGCTTCTGATCGCCTCTTAGAAGTGGCGATCATTGATAGTAGCGACAGGAACACCGCCTCTAATGTCGCTCAGGGAATCATCGATAGTCCCGATGTTCTAGGTATTGTGGGGTATGGTATCGATCAAGGGAGTCAAGCTGCCCTCGCAAATTACGAGAGTCAAGGAATGCCGGTTTTGTCTCCTTTAACCACTAGCTTTCAAGATTCAATCCTTAAACTGATTCCCCTGGATAAGAAAGAGGATGAATTGTTAGTTAAATATTTACAAGCGGTGGGTAAAACCTTAACTCAATATGCAATGCAACAAGAATCTTCTCCAGCCATTGCTGTTTTTTATAACCGTGATAGTGGTTATAGTCAACAATTACAACTAGAAATTATCAAGGCTGTAGGTGCAGTGAATGGTAATGTCGTTCAACAAATTGATATTACCTCTCCTGATTTTAATGCTAATAGTGCTATTCAAGAGGCACAAAATAATGGTGCTAACATCGCTATTCTAGCCTTGAGTAAAAGTAAAGTATCACAAGCGGTAGAGATAGCAAAAGCTAATGAAAATAGTGGTTCTCCTTTGAAATTAATGGGAGGAGATGAACTTTATAATGCCGATATTTTAGTCGATGGCGGAGATGCGATCGCAGGTATTGTCTTAGCGGTTCCCTGGAGTTTTAGTGGGGATAAAAAATTTGCGACACAAGCTTTACAAAGTTGGAAAGGTAGAGTCAGTTGGCGTACAGCCACCGCTTACGATGCCACCAAAGCTTTAGTGCAAACGGTCAGTCAAAACCCTTATCGGGGCGGGGTTTACCAAGCATTTACTAACGGAGTAACCATTACAGACAGCAATACCGACTTTAGCGTTTTTAATGAGGTTCCTTTGGTTAAAGCGGTGAGAGGAAACCAAGGTCCTCGCGGCTCAAACTATCAGTTTGAACCCATTAAATAGTTATATCTATTTTATTTTCAAACAGCCTATAAGGAGTCAGTATGGTGTTAAAGTATCGACATAAAGTGATCGAAAATCCTTTATTTTATAGTCCATTAATCTTAGCTGGATTATTCTTAGCCCTGGCCTTATTATTCGGGTTATTAAACTTAGGAAAACCTCCAGTTGCAGTGGCCATTGCCCTAGATATTAGCAGTAGTACCTATCAACCTCAACAGTTTAATGCACCGAATACCATTATGGATCAAGAGGTACAAGCTGTTAATGCTTATCTAGAAGAAAATGCGAGGTTAAGGACCCCTAATAAGGTTCAAATATTCGGTATTGCAGCAGGAAAAGCCCCAAAATTAACATCGACAATGGAATCATCCCAAGGGGTTGTGGTTGATGAATTAAGCCGTAAATTAAATGACCCTATTTTCCCTTATCAATTAATTCCTGAACCGCCAGAAGATGACCTAAATGTTGTTATTAATAAAGCCACAGAAGTCCTGCAAGAACAGACTAATCATTGTCGAGAATTATTAATTGTAACTGATTCAGAAGTAACCATTACTCAATCAGCAGTAACCCAAGCAACGGGCAAAAATATTAAGATTCATGCTTTAGTTTTTGGTACAGAGGGAGTTGCCAATTTAAGATCCGCTAGTCGTCAAACTAAGGGGCATTACATTGATAATATTAACCTATCTAATACGGGGGGAAGTTATTTAGAAGAAGTCGTATTAAAAGAATTTTTTAGACGCTTCAATAATAATGGAAAATGGGTCAGATTTTGGTTAGGCTGTGCTTTTATTGCTTTTCTTTGGTTGTTGGTTTTACCTTTAGATAGATGGGTATTTCAAGGAGCTTTAAAGATGTCGATGGAAGCATCAGGAAAAATTGCTTTGAGTGTGGCTTTTATTGGCACAATTATCACAGTTGCTTTAATGGTAGCAGGGGGTTTACCCTTAATTTCACCTTGTTAAACATTGATAAAATTGACAAAACACTTAAAATTTTAATGAGGATATTATTCATGTCATTATAGTTGGCTTATGATTACACCACAATAATTATTAGTAAAAATTCAGGAGGCAAAAATGGCAGCAGTTGAAGAAAAAAGCATGGTTCCTACTGTATTAGTAGGTGTGGGGGGAACTGGGGCAGAAATATTATCAAGAATACGCAGATTAGTAGAGGAAACCTACGGCAGTTTAGAAGCGTTTCCCATCTTAAGTTTTCTCGTCGTTGATACGGATAAAGATTACAAAATCAGTAACCCGGAAGCAGGGGGGAGTAAATTTAAAGATCATGAAAAACATTGGGCTAGTGTCAGTGGCAAACAAGTAAGTGATATGGTTTCTAGTATGGAACAATATCCCTGGATTGATAGTTGGTTTCCGAGAGAGTTGGAGAGGAATATTACGTCTTTAGAAGCCGGTGCTGGACAAATTAGAGCTTGTGGAAGATTTGCTTTATTTTGTAATTATCATGATGTTCAAGATAAATTTTTAGCAGCAGTCAATAGGGTAAAGGGCCGTGAAAATTTCATGTTAAATCGTTATGGAATTAAAGTCAGTAGTAATTCCATTAATGTGTTTGTAACAGGCTCACTTTCTGGGGGAACAGGAAGTGGAATGCTCATTGATATTGGCTATTGTGTAAGAAAATGGTTAGAAGGGGAAGGTAGTCCTTTAGTAACCGCTATTGTTCCCATGCCCCAAGCTTTTGCTGGAATAAAAGTAGGCGATCGGGTATTAGCCAATGGTTACGCTGCCATGATGGAACTAAGTTATTTTTCTGACTATCGAACTGAATACAATAGTCAGTTTAGTAAGAGTTTATCTGATGAAGTTCGCAGTAACCGCGCTCCCTTTGATTTTACATATTTAGTAGGAACTAAAAATGGGGTTAGTGACTTTAAACTCGATGAAATACGAGAAATGATTGCTCAAAATATTTTCTTAGATTTAACTTCAGATTTTTCTCCTCATAAGCGATCAATTCGAGATAATATTAAATCAGCTTGGGCTCAAGCAGATCCTGGCGGCAGAGGTTATCCGAAAAACTTTATGAGTTTTGGCTTATCCACTATTGAAATCCCTATTTTTCAGATTCGTAATTCTTTATGTAATCGACTTGCTAAAGATATTTTGGAATGGTGGTTAAACAATCAAGCACAAATGCCAGCAGATTCAATGGCATTGATTAAAAATGATATTCTCAAAAGAATGCGCTTAAGCGATGTAGAACTATTAGCAGATATTGGAGCAGCACAAGATAAATCTTTCCTAGAAGAAGTATCTCAATGGGTAAACCAACTCAGACAAACTATTAATCAAGAAAATTACTTACAGTGTACAGCCAAAGGAGTAAACTTATTTGGTAAAGAACGAGGTAAAATAAACGAATTAGATAGATTAATTCGAGAAGAAGTTAATAGTTACCAACAAGATCATTTTAAAGACTTAAGTCCCGATGAACGGTTACATGGAGACTATTTTAAACGAATTTATTACAACCGTGATCGCATCATTACTCAAGGGAAAAAAGCCTTAGAAGATGAACTTTATCGTATTATGGAAGATCGTAACCTAGGACCTAATTTTGCCCATTACTTTATCATAATGGTAAGACAAATTTTTGACGATACGAGACAAAGATTTAGTCAGCAAAAAGACCAAATTTGGGAACCCAAAGAAACAGAAAGACAAAAAGAATATGAAAAAGCCTTAGAAGATTTTAGCCAAATAAAATCTGAGTATGGTATTACGAAACAAGATAGAATGGAAGTCTGTTGTGATAAAATATTAGAGAATCTTCAGGGTAGTCTAGTAGCAACTATTCAACGAAAAACCAGAACAGCTTCCTTAGTAGTTATTGATCGTTTAAAAGAATACTTAGATGTTTTAGAAAGACGTTTAAATCGTTTTCAACAGCGTTTACAACAAATAAGAGATGATTTTAACAAACAAGCAAATGAGCAAGCAGAAAGTGCCGATATTTTAGAAATTAATGGCATTAAACTATACGAACGAGATAAGATAAATGATCTATATCAAGACTTAATTGAACAGTTGGGTGCAAATATTGAAGGAAGTAAAAGTCTCTTTGAGACTGGGCTGGATCAAATTTGTAGCACCCTCTCAGATGATATTTTACAAGAAGCTAGTCCTTTGTGGAAGAAAAATCGTCGGGCTGATGAATATATGCGTCTCTTTGATATCCACCAAATTCCTGATGTACAACAAGAAGACTTAGAAGAAATTATTTATAACTATAGTAAGCAAATTGTTGTCGATAAAACTCCCAAAAATAGTCATCTTTACAGCGAAATGGCTGCTTGCGATCGCCTCTTTAAACTCTATAATGACGAAACAGAAATTGTTGATAACATTCGTATTGCTTACAATAAATCTCGGCCCTTAATTATGATGGATAGAGCCGTTTTGACAGGAAAAGATGCTGGGTTTACTCCTTCAACAAACGTCAATGTTGGTATTTTAGGAGGTAGAAATACTGCCGATACCGCTTCTCAAAAATTACTTCCCCTCCTACAACAATTCCCTGACATTAGAGAAACAGCTATCAAACCTTTAGGTGCTCCTGAACGTCACCGCATCGTATTTGTTCAAGAAACAGGTGGATTTTCCTTACGATGTATTGATGGGATGAAAGAATTACGACAATCCTATCAAGACTGGAAAGGAGATAGCATTGAAGCAAAACGGGCTCAGTTAAGAGGAGAACCAAGAGATTTACCTATCCCTGTACACATACAAAAAGAACCGCCTTTTTGGGATGTATTTCCTGAAGATCCCACAATCTTTCAATTAGTCATTCAAGCAAGGGCATTAAATGTCCTATACTTATCAGAAAATAAAGCAACTAGGGAGAGAACAATTCGTTATACCCGTCAAACTAATATAGGGCTTGAAAACGTTGATATTGCCTCAAGTTGGGAAGAAGCATCCCAAATATTAGAAGTGCGGGCTTGTCGTCCCGATCGAGAAGAAATACAACAACAAATTACTTACCATTTGAACAATGCCGAAACCCCAGAACAAAAAAGACAACTCTATCAAACATTAACCGCTTATTTAGAACATCGATCCCTAGAATTAGAAAAACAAGGGGGAAAAGATAGTCCAGAATATAAACGAGAAGCAGAAATTATCAAGCGATTAATTGATGATTATCGGCTCTATGGTACTGATGGTGATCCTTTTGAGCATACAGAAACACAATCTGCTGAAAATTATCCCAAAAATGAGACACAAAGCCCTCCACCACCTCCCAATTATTCTAGTCCTAAAAAATGGTATGTTTATCAAGACAATCAACAGACTGGTCCCTTTTCTTCGGAGGAATTATTGCCAAAAGGTGTGACGTTTCAAACCTATGTTTGGTGTGCAGGAATGGAAGGTTGGAGAGCAGCATCAGAAATTGAAGAATTACGGACTCTTTTCTGAATAGATTGAGTAAAATCAACCACTGATAGGCATTGCCGGTCCTAGAAATGTCTCATACCAAATCCGCTTTAGAAGGCAGAGGGAGCAGGGGAAGCAGAGGAGGCAGGGGGAGAAAGAATATTAATCTACGATAATAAGGGGATCTCGTATCATAACCAATACTTTATGACGCAGTTACAGTATCTTAGATTATACCCAACTCAGATTGTAACAAATTATATCAATTTTAGATTGATTAGATAGTTATAATGTATAATAGTTTCTAAAAAAGTGGTGATTAGGAGTGAGTGATGTCTGAAGAGACTTCTGTTAAAACTGTTAAACAATTAGCTGATTACACAAAAGATGATATAGAACTGTATTATTATTTTTGGGTAATTCCCAATAGCACATCATGGTATAAGCCATTAGAAGATAATCATAAAAAAACTTCTAGTGGAGTCTCTCAAAATAAATTAGTCTCTCCTTTATCTATTATTTTGTTGATTAGTTGTTTGGTATTGGGTGTTATAGGTTTAGCTGGTTGGAAATGTGAAAAAAAGTCTCCAAACTATGAGCAGCAACGTAGTTTTGACATTTCTCAGACTTATGAAGCCAACTTCATCCCTGCCTCAAAACCATAACCTTTGTACCTCAGATGGGAAGCTTTATCATAGAGGTTTGTGCAAAGTCACAGAATAGAGTTACTATGATCATCAAATAACCATGATGTATCAAAGATGAAATTTTGTGAAACCAATCCCTCCGGAATTTTATACGGAATGCTCTCTTCTCGAAATATAGAGGGTAATTCAGGATTGTCATACCTTAAGTTAAGGGATTTTACTTATGTAGAAAACCCTAGTGAAGCAGATGTATTTGTATCAATCAATGGAAAGTGTAGCCCAAATTTTGTCTTATCTAAAACCATCTTAATGATCACAGAACCTCGTTCTAGAGATCCCTATAGAGGAATGTACACCAAAAACTTTAGAAATATTTTTGGTGGGTTTATGGGAATTAATAAAGAAGTTGATATTGCTCAAGATGAATTTTATTTTGTTCCCCAAAGTTATGGGGGTATTCTTGATATTAAAGAAGAGCCAGAAAATTTTATGGCAATGATACATCAGAGGTATAAAAAAGAGTATAGAGACTTACCAGGCGATCGAGAAAGGGAAAAAGCAGTTAAATTTTTCGACCAGACTTTAGGGTATGATTTTCATACCTATGGAAGGGTTTGGCATAAAACCTTACCTTGGGAGAATGTAGGCTGGAAAGGAACACTTCCTGGTTCTATTATGGGTAATGAAAAAATTTCTACCTTGAGAAACTATAAATTTGTTTTATGCTTTGAGAATAGTCGAGAGAATGGGTACATTTCCGAAAAGATTTTCTCATCATTGTTTTCTGGCTCTATACCCATATATTTTGGCGCACCAGACATTTCAGATTGCATTCCTAAAGACTGCTATATTGAATTTGATGGTCAAGATTATGACGCACTGTACAAAGAAATTCAGTCAATAGATAGTCAAAAGTGTCAAGAAATGAGAACGTGCGCCAGGCAGTTTCTTGCTTCATCTGAATGTGAACAATTTACTTCCATTGGGCTTGCTAAGAGGCTTGAGAAAAACTTTATCAAGTTACAAAATAACTCTAATAATCTTTATTCTTTGGACAACTTGAGCAGAAGAGCAAAACTCAACTTCTTCAAAATCAAACGTCGTATCAGTGATTATTCTTCTAAAGTTTAAAAGAGTTTCTTGATCAGATTAATTGTTAACAATTACTGCCCCTTTAAAACTTTTTTAACTTGTTGCCATAATTGTTTTTTCATTCCTGGTTGAGAAGGCACTAACTCTGAATCATCCGGTGCTTTTTCTCCTAAATAACGGTAGTGTTTCCAAATATCCCAATAAGGGCAACCAGGTTTAATTTTAATCCCTGCCCAATGTAAATAATGAAGAGCTTGATTATTATTAGGATCAATGAGTTGATAACCCTCTTGTTTAAAATGATTAGTTCCTGCCCAGTTTCCAGGATATTTATGCGGTTGATGAGCTAGATTAAACCGTTTTTTAATATTTTTTAGAATCATGTAGTTTATGATAGGTTGATCCGAGGTTTTATATGTAAAGTCAAAGTAATCAATATTGGCCGCACACTCAGCAAAACTTTCGTAGATGGTTTCCTCAGAAATTAGATTCTTTTTAGAAGCCCAAAACCCTCCATTAAACATATCCTTGAGTTCAGCCTTACTAAAGACATTATCATCAATAATTTTTTGAGAAAAAACGTTACGAATACCTGCTTTATGTTGATAGTCATAACAAACAAAATCATAATCTGTAAAAAAGTCTAAATCATCAATAATCTTCTTGAAAACAACGACATCTGTATCTAGATAAAGAAATTCATCAAACTCACCAAACCAACAAGCTTGTTTACGAAACTGGTTAGGACGAGCAAAAAAATCTTCTCCAAAAATACTTTGTAATTT
>JASJEA010000119.1 GCA_030064935.1 Crocosphaera sp.
TGCGGGTATTTTATTGTTACAGTGATCACAGTCGAATAAAAAACTGGGGACAGAATAGCTTAAAACTGGCTTTCAAGTTAACAGCACAATCGACTTAGAAAATTTTTTTTCATACTGAAATTATTGCTATCCGTGCTTTCGCGGAATTTTGGGGGATGATACAAAGGAGAAAGGAGAACCAACATGATCACTGCTACTCATTTACAGCAAGATTTTGAGAATTTAGCTAGAGAAGAAACCTTATTTGAAGATTATTTTAAATATTGGAAAAATAAACCTGAGACTTATCTAGATAAATTAGAAGAATTGTTATTACAAGATCCGGGTAATTTGATCAAAATTTGTCGTAACATTCCTGATAATATCAGTTATTTTGTTAATAGAGTATGCTGTTACTTTATTAACAATTTAGGATTAGATAGAAGGTTTAGGAATGATTTATATGGCTCCCTTTCTCGATTGATTAATATTCTAGAAAATGCCGCCGACAAACAAAATATTTCTACCTGCCTCCAGCCATTTTTTGTTAAAAAGAAACAAGTTTCAGGAGATCCTGAACCTCCAACAGCTTTTGAAAGATTAAAAATTACTGTTGATAAATATAAGAAGCTAGAAACAGAAGAAAGCGAACCAAACTGGAGGAGAAAACAACGATTAGGAAAACGCTTAATTCGCTATCCTCATCTGTATAGCTTTTATTTAGGAGCATCGGAAAACACCAGTTTTGGACAAACCACTCAAGTTAGACAAAATCAATATATTAATAACTATTCTGTTAATTTACATCGTTATCTTCGTCAAGAAACAATGAAAGATAACAATAAAGACTTAGCAGGTGCATTCGCATCGAGAAGTGTAGGCAAAGATTGGGAAAACCCGACACAGTTATCCAAAGAAGCTTTATATAAATCCATCGGTTACTATAAAACTACGGAAAAAAAATTTAAAGAAAGATCCTTGCTTGTATCTAGTTATTACAACAAAGCTTCTCTCTTAGAATGCAAAATGATGATTTATAAAGTTATTACCACCCTCTTTCCTCCCCAATATCAAAAATCATTTGTTACCCAAAAACTTTTAGCCAATTTAGGAGGAGAAGAATCGAGTTATAATGATACAAAAGCTGATTTATCTCTCATCAAAATTGCCATTGATTACTGTTTTAAATTACTGATTATTGATGATGACAAAAATCATTTTTTCTTCATCGATATGTTGAGTAATATAGGGACTCGTAAGACCCTAAATATTCTTTTACAATTAATACATTGTTATCCTATAGATCCCAATAATCACGATAAGCGAGACAAAAAACAAAGAATGTTAGCAGCCTTAGAAAAACGCTTAGCTATTTTATTCAAAAATTATGAAGATTTCAACGAATCTGAGATGCAATGGTTAATTAATTTTCTAGAGTATTTTCACATTGCCACTGCTCTACAATTTGACGGATTAGATTTATACGGCATTAAAGTTCCCAAAAAAATGCTTAAAAAACAAACAGCTTAAGGAAGCTCCGACGCTATGGCACAGAAGTTGTTTTTGAGGTGGAGGAAATTCTAAATTCTAAATTCGCGCATTCCAATTGCCCTCGTTAACTATCATGGTTGGGTTCATTTGTCATTGTATCTTTAGCTAAAGAATTTTTTTGTTCGGGAGAAGGAGAAGACTGAGATTGATTAACTTTCGCCAGTTGACGTTTAGCAGGAGACGCTTCTGGTTGTAGATGAATTTGTATCGTTGGACCTGAACTAGCTAAACGGATAATCATGCCATCTGTTGCTTTTTTTTTCTTAATCAGTTTTCCATCAAAATAGGTTCCATTTGTGCCCAAATTAACCACATCCCAATCGCCCTTTTCATACCTGATCTCTAAATGATGACGAGAAACTACCGCACTGTAGAGAACTACTTCATTATCCATCGAACGACCAATACGAATAGTTGCTGGTGTATCAAATGTCCAACTTTGGATAGGTTTGGTTTTTGTCGGATGAAGTAAGGTTAGGGTAATCACCGAATTCCTAGCTGATAGAGGGGGTTTCTTGAGTGAAGATTCATCTAATTCTTCTTTGAAGAAAATGAGAAAGCTTTACACACTTATTTTTCCATAATAAATCCTTCTTAAGAAGATCCTGTAAATCTTGGCTAAAAATTTGCAAGATGGGAACTCAATAGGCTACAAAAAAACAGAGATCAGGGAAAGTTGTTCTCGAACAACTCAATTACCCTGAATGAATGCCATATTTTCTGTTACAGAAGACCGGCATTGGATAGTCCTAGTATGATTCCTGCTCCTAGGATATGGCCAAAACTAGTAGTCGCCAATAATTCTGGAAGTCCGAATTTTTTCTTTGAAGCTAACTGGGGAAAAGGAAGATCAGGCCCAGCCCCTGTTTTTTGAATGGCAAAATAACCTAGAATGAAAGTGAATAGATTGGCTGTAATCATAATTACTCCAATAGATAAATTCCATTGACTTGTGACTACAGGGGTGGTTTCAGCCAGGATCATCAGCGTTGAAAACATCAATTTAACTCCTATGTAAATTAATCGATCTGAACAAAAGGCATTATAAGTATGTCTGTTGTCAAAATTTCACTTTGTTTGAATACTTAACAATTGAGGGCAATTAGGAATAATGCGGGTTAAAATTTGTGGCATCACTCAACCCCAACAAGGACAAGCTATTGTTGCTTTAGGAGCAACCGCTTTAGGATTCATTTGCGTCAAGCGATCGCCCCGTTATGTCAATGCTCAAGATATTCAAAGAATTATCGACATCCTTCCCGAAACTGTCGATCGCATCGGGGTTTTTGCTAATGCTAGTGTACCAGAGATTGAAGCGATCTTGAGCTTGGCTCAATTAACTGGTATTCAACTACACGGAGATGAAACTCCTCAATTTTGCGCTCAAATCAAACAATTATGGCCTCATTTGGAAGTGATTAAAGCTTTTAGAATCAAAACACTAGAATCTTTGTCAGAGATTCCTCACTATCTGGAGAGGATTGATACTTTGTTATTAGATGCTTATCATCCTCAACAATTAGGGGGAACGGGCAAAACCCTTAATTGGGAAATTTTAACCTCATTCGAGCCTGGCTATCCCTGGTTTCTAGCTGGAGGGCTTACCCCTGATAATGTCGGCCAAGCCCTAGAAATTTTAACCCCTAATGGCATCGATTTATCTAGTGGGGTTGAGCGATCGCCTGGAGATAAAGATATGACCAAAGTGGCTCAATTATTCGACTGTTTATCCACATATCAACCGTGAGCCAACTCGTCTTTTATGTTACAAAAAATGTGAAATATTAAATAAATGCTAAGTTTGGGTTAACAATTCTTTCCTCAATGTCATAAGATGCAAATAAGAGGCAAAATTCTTTGGTATCTATTGCTTCTTGTTTAACAGAAAATACTAATTTTGTCAAGTAAATTTACGAAGATTTACCAAAGAGAATTAGCAACGGTTTCTCATGTCTCATGTATTCGGTTAATGATTAGAAACGGTTGCTTTTGTAGTTATCAAATGATCTGAAATAGTCAGGAATAAAACAATTATGAAGGGACTACTCGCCGATGCTAGTACAAGACTAGAAAAAGCCTTAAAATATACGTCAATTTCCGAGGATGCAAGTGAACGTTTAAAGCATCCCAAAACGAGTTTGAGTGTTTCTATTCCTGTGAGGATGGATGATGGTTCGTTGCGTATTTTTCAAGGGTATAGAGTCCGTTATGACGACACCAGAGGACCAGGAAAAGGAGGGGTTCGTTATCATCCGAATGTTACCATGGATGAAGTCCAATCTTTAGCCTTTTGGATGACCTTCAAATGTGCCTTATTAAACTTACCCTTTGGGGGAGCAAAAGGAGGCATTACCCTTAATCCCAAAGAATTATCAAAACAAGAATTAGAACGTCTTAGTCGGGGTTATATAGAAGCGATCGCTGACTTTATTGGTCCTGATATTGACATCCTGGCACCGGATGTTTATACCAACGAAATGATCATGGGCTGGATGATGGATCAATATAGTATTATCCAGAGAAAAATTAGCCCAGGTGTAGTAACAGGAAAACCCCAAACCATGGGAGGCAGTAAAGGAAGAGATACAGCAACAGGTACCGGTGCTTATTATGTCATTCAGTCTATTATTCCTAAGTTTGAACTGATTCCAGAAAAAACAACCGTTGCGGTTCAAGGGTTTGGAAAAGCCGGGGCTGTTGTAGCAGAATTATTAGCCAAATCAGGTTATAAAGTCGTGGGGGTTAGTGACTCTAAAGGGGGAATTTATGCCGATAAAGGTTTAGACATTCTCAGCATTCGTAATTATAAAAAAGAACATCAGGGCATTGCTGCTATTTATTGTGAAGATACGGTTTGCAACATTGGAGAACACGAAAGCATCACCAATGAAGAGTTATTATCCTTAGATGTCGATATTTTGATTCCAGCCGCTTTAGAGAATCAAATTACGGTAGAAAATGCCAACAATATTCAAGCCAAATTGATCTTTGAAGTAGCCAACGGTCCTATTACATCTGCTGCCGACAATATTTTAGAACAGAAAGGGGTTTATATTTTCCCTGATATTTTGGTCAATGCAGGTGGGGTAACCGTGAGTTATTTTGAGTGGGTTCAAAACCGCAGTGGTTTATATTGGACAAGAACAGAAGTTAATGAACGCATGAAAGATAAAATAGTGACTGAAGCTGAACAAGTTTGGTCTATTGCTCAACAAGAGGCTGTCCCCATGCGAACAGCCGCTTATATCCATGCGTTGAACCGTTTAGGGGATGCTTTAGATGCAAAAGGAACAAGAGATTATTATCTTAATGGCTCTGCTTCATGAAACCCAAACTTAAGGCAAAATTATCCTGAAAAATATGAATCTTTTTTGATAAATTAGAAAAGGCGTGAAGTACCCCAACTAAACTCCGTTATAGTTGGGGCTTCCAACTCAACAAAGACTTAGGACGGTTTTATTCGTCTTCGAGGTTTCCCGTCTCATTGGCCGTTGCCTCCATAAGACAAGTCTTATTTTGGTCTTACACAGCCTCCACAGGCACACTCCCTGCTTCCCAAGGTGTTATTGCTTTTTGTCGAGATTGCACTTTGGACTTATGCTATTGCTGCCGACTTTCTTCTTCTTGTACAATCTTTTCACCGAGCTGCCGCCGAGTACATACTTTATACGCAATGCGTGGCCTCTTAGTCGGTCGGGTGGGTCGAAACCAATAACTATCGTAGCACAAGTTACCACAAATATGGACACTTCGTGGTTTATTGGTTGGTTGGCATTCATCCCTACCTAAAATGTTGATCTTTTTGTAGTATTTTTAGGTAGGGACTTCTGCCAACATTCTGTTAAAACAAAAGGAGACACGACCTTGCTCACACTGGGTGTTAATATTGATCACGTTGCTACTATTCGCCAAGCCAGACGAACCGTAGAACCAGATCCCATTGCGGCCGCAGTTTTAGCGGAATTAGGAGGAGCAAACGGCATTACAGCCCATTTAAGGGAGGATCGTCGTCACATACAAGATCGAGATATTCGCTTACTCCGAGAAACCGTCAGCACCCATCTTAACCTAGAAATGGCTGCTACTGAGGAAATGGTAGCCATCGCCCTCGATGTAAAACCCGACTACGTTACCTTAGTCCCAGAGAAGCGGGAAGAAGTTACCACAGAAGGGGGCTTAGACGTAGCGGGTAGTCTTGAAAAATTAAAAAATGTGGTCAACAGACTCCAAAGTACAAACATCCCTGTCAGCCTCTTTATTGACGCAGATGAGCCCCAAATTAGGGCTGCTGCTGATACTCAAGCCAAGTTTATTGAACTCCACACTGGAAAATATGCTGATGCCGCCAATTCAGATCTGCGTCAAAAGGAGTTGGACTTACTAAAAATAGGCTGTGAACAAGCATTAAATCTCGGTTTACGGGTCAATGCTGGTCATGGCCTCACCTACATCAATGTTTATCCTGTCGCCTGTTTACCAGGGATGGAAGAACTGAATATTGGTCATACGATTGTCAGTCGTGCCGTGTTAGTAGGAATGGAGAGGGCAGTCAGAGAAATGAAATTAGCCATGAGAGGTCAATTCTAAATTATTAATAAAACCTGACCTATGATGTTCCCTTAAGTTCAATAATGGAGATTGGGCAATTAGCAATTAAAAACTCAAAAATGACTACCTATCATTACGTTTTAGCCAGTCAACGCTTTCTCTTAGAAGAAGAACCCCTCGACGAAGTCTTGCGCGAAAGAACCAGAGACTATGAAGAGAAAAATAAAGAAATTGACTTTTGGTTAGTCAAACAACCAGCATTTATTGAAGCCCCAGAGTTAGCTGAAGTCAAAGCAAAATGTCCCCAACCTTGTGCTGCCATTATTTCCCAAAATGCTGACTTCATTACTTGGTTAAAATTACGCTTAGAATACGTTGCTAAAGGCGAATTTGAAGCCCCTTCCGATACTATTCCTGATGCCATTGCTTCTTTAGAAACCGTTTCATCTTCTTGACATACTCCACCCGTTAAGCTCCTAAGTAGCTATAACGGGGGATTCTTAAATTCACATTTAAGATTTCATGTTTCACAGGAAAAAGAAATCCATCTTCAGTGCAAAAAGAGGACTTCGGTTACAGTGTCAATAAGAGCTCAGGGCGAACTATGGTTCGCCCTTAAAATTAACTATCAGGAGTAACCTCAACGGTTTTGACTTCTCCCAACTCTCCTAAGACTTCGGGGGGTTTATTATTAACCGATAACTTAACAGCCCCTGCATTACCAGCACGAATGATTAAATTCTCTTGTGCATCCCAACTTTGTTGCGATCCCTGTTCCAATATTCCTTCATATTCAACGTTTCCATCAACACTAACCTGTAACCAAGAGTCTCCTTCTAGTTGTAATGCTGCCTTAATCCGGTTCTCAGAAAATTCCTCATTATTAGCTGTTAAAGAGGTTTCTGGGGCTATTGCCAGGGTGGGTGTTGTGTTACTAGGAACCTCAACAGGGGTTGTAGTTGGAGCCGTTTCAGCAGTGGTTTCCAGGATGGGAGAAGGTTCCTCAGAAGAAATGATGGTTTCTGGTTTCGTTATAAATTGAGTCGGTGAAACACTAACTTCGGGTTGGCTTTTTTCCTGGGTTATGGCTCTCGTCGTAACCGTTTCAGTATCTTGAATTTGTACGGTTTCTTGCTTAGCAGGGGGAGCAGCAAACAGATAAAATAGACCAGCTATCGCCCCTCCTAAGATTATGAAATAAAGCCAATATAATTGTAGTCCCTTGAACCAAGATCCTCTAGACACTTCAGGGGTATCCTCAGAAGGATGAACAAGGGTTCGAGGTTGAGAAGTCACCCCTACCGACTGAGATGAGGATGTATTCATCATTGTTGGGGGAGCTTGTGCTCCTACGCTGGAATCTATCACAGCAGGAGCGACTAAGTTAGGTGAAATAGCCGACTTTTCCTTGTCAGAAGCCTTAATTTGATGGGACAAACCATAGCCATCGAGTTTGAGAACTTCTCCGTAACGACGGATAAACCCCTGGACATAGATTAATTCCGGTAATTGTTCAACATCCCCCGCTTCTAGTGCTTTAAGCATAGGTAAACGGACAAAAGTCAGTGACGCAATGTCTTCTAAGGTTAATCCCTGTTTTACCCGTTGTTGATTTAGATAACTAGCGATTTTTTTAATTTGCTCAGTTTGGGTAGCACTATATTCACTCATCGGTTTTTATCATCTATAAGATTTTAAAGAAGATGACGAACAATCTTTAAAAGGAGATCCCGTCTGATGATATGTTGACATAACTATAGTGCGTTGGAAGGATGTCATACCAAATCCGTTTTAGAAATCATAGATGATCATATATAAGAAGGCAGAGGGAGCAGGGGAAGCAAGAATCTTACTCTACGATAATAAGCGGATCTGGTGTCAATCCTAAGTAATAGAATCTCAAAAAAGAGTACAATTGAAACAATAATTTATATTTGATACAGTTATGGCAGCTAACGTTGAAATTTATACTTGGAGTTCCTGTCCTTTTTGTATTCGCGCTAAGTTTTTATTGACCAAAAAAGGAGTACACTTTACAGAATATTGTATTGATGGGGACGAAGAAGCCAGGGACATAATGACGGAAAGGGCTGATGGAAGGCGCAGTTTACCCCAGATATTCATCAATAACCAAGGCATAGGAGGTTGTGATGAATTATATGGTCTCGATTCTACTGGGGAACTTGATCAGTTATTGGAGCAATCAGTGGCACAATGAAACTGGCTTTTATTATTGATCCCATCTCTAAACTCAATCCTGGCCATGACAGCACCGTGGCCATGATCGAAGCCGCCCAAAACCTAGGTCATGAAGTCTGGGTTACAGAGGTTCATCAATTAAGTATCATTGAAGGAAAAGCCTGGGCTATCTTATCTCAAATCAAGTTGATTCCCGTTACCTTAAAAGAGAAAAAATGGGTTAGCGTCTCTAAATGGTATGAGTTGTCCCCAGAGGAATTAAGGTGTCTTGAAGATATGGATGCTGTGTTTATGAGAAAAGATCCCCCTGTAACCATCCGTTATCTTTACGCCACTTATATTTTAGAGTTAATTAATCCTCAGAAGACTCTGGTAATTAATTCACCACAAGGGCTAAGAGAAGCTAATGAAAAAATGTATACTTTGCAATTTTATGAGGTGATGCCCGAAACAGTAGTGAGTCAAGATAAAACAATTATTCGTCGATTTGTAGAGGAGAAAAAACAGGCAGTTTTGAAACCTTTGGGGGGAAAAGCCGGGGAAGGGATCTTATTTTTAGAACCAGGCGATCGCAATTTCAACTCTATCATTGAAGTTAGTACCCATCAAGGTCAAGAACCAGTCATGATTCAGCGATTTTTACCAGAAGCCAAGAATGGAGATAAGCGTATTATTCTCTTGGATGGCAAACCCATTGGGGCAGTTAATCGCGTCCCAACCGGTCAAGAGTTTCGGGGCAACATGGCAGTTGGTGGGCGAGTTGAAAAAACAGAACTAACTCCCAGAGAACATAATATTTGCGACATTGTTGGGCCTAGATTAAGTCAAAATGGTTTATATTTTGTAGGAATTGATGTAATCGGGGGTTACTTAACTGAGGTCAATGTAACCAGTCCCACAGGGATACGTGAAATCGACCTGCTTAACCAAACCAATTTAGGTCAAGCGGTGATTGAATGGTTACATAGTCGACAGTCAAGATAAATTTTTGATAAAAGTTTGATTAAATCATTCTTGAGGATTATCTAGATAGAGATGAGTAGATTTGCTGGGGTTAGCCTGATTTGAAGAGTAATAGGCAATGACAAACATGGGCAGGATTAATGTGATCATGGCGATCGCAATTCCCATAAGGTTAGTCCATCTATGGGCGGGAGGTTCCGAAACCTTCCCTGACGGGCTACTAGATTCCATAAAACGATTTTAGTAAGTTTTGTTTAAGGGGTATTGAGAAGATTGTAAAAAATCCCCCCTTTTATATTGTACTGATTTTTTTTACAAGTGGAATTTATTTTGATGGCTAATTTGCAACCGAGGGACAAATGATGAATAATAGCAGTTCTCAGATCAATAGTGTTTGGCTGTGGGTACTTGCCCAGATATCCCAGATACACGATTGAGGAGGCTAGTTCCTAGCCCCCTTGATCGTTTCTTTCCTTCTTGTCTGAGTCCCTTTAACTCCAGGCGAGATAGGGTAATTTGTGTGCTATTTCCTTAATTTGATCAGGGTTTTGAATTAACTGGCCGCAACTATCCCATGTTCCTTCCAGGAGCATTTGACGAGATCCTTCTCCCATAGAAATTGAAGCTACCCAATCATCACATTTGACTTGTTGAGAAGCGAGATCAAGACTGATTTGGGCTTGGGGGTTACTTTGTAGTTTGCTTTGTAAAGTTTTTATCGCATCCACAGGAGCGATCACACAGGGAACTCCATTAGCGATACAGTTGCCAAAAAAGATTTCTGCAAAACTCTCCCCAATAATAGCTTGTATTCCCCATCTGATGATAGCTTGGGGAGCGTGTTCTCGTGACGAGCCACAACCAAAGTTGGCATTGACTACTAAAATATTTGCCCCTTGATATTGGGGTTGATCGAAGGAATGTTCTCCTTTGAGTTGAGTGCGATCGTCAGCAAATACTTGTTCTCCTAACCCGTCGAAGGTAACGCAGCGTAAAAACCGTGCAGGAATAATGCGATCGGTATCAATATCATCTCCCACTAAGGGAATACCTCGGCCAGAAATTAGTTTGACTTGGTTCATTGCGGGTGATCCTGTCCGTTATTGTGCTTATTAATAGACTTCCTCCTCATATCATAAGCCTTGTTTTGTCGGGTTAGTTGGTAAAGTTAAATTTATTAATTATTGTTTCTTTTTTTCGGGATAAACACCACTTAACTGCATGACATCTTCAATAGTTGTACAGTAATTTTCCATCCCAAATGTTGCAGGAGTAACTGGATCTTTGTAGCTAAAATGTCGATAATTAATGGAAAAATAGTCCCAGTCTTCCATACGTAAGCGAAAGACTTTGATAAAAAAGTTTGCTAAAGTGATGGATAAGTAAATTTGAAAATAAATTCTTTTATTAAGATAATTACATATTTTTGCTATGGCTTCGTTGACTGTTGTTTTTTTATTGCCTAAAACTAAATTTCTATGCTCAGATTTAGTAGAAGTATTTTCTACTAAATATTTAATCACTTGAGCGATATCTCTAGCATGAATATAATGGAAACTGCCATCAGCTTTAAACCAACGAATTAAATTGATCCATTTAATCACATCTTTGATACCTCCTGAAAGATGGGAATAGGGTTTATTAGGTTCACCACCGAATACTAAGGTAGGAAAAACTGTTGTAATTTTTTTATAAATAGCTAGATTATTTAGCTGAGTGTAACACTGATATTTTGTTCTTATATAATTAGTTCCCAATGTTCCTGCTTCGGGTAAAGGTTGATTATTTTTATCGAGAATACTAGCAGTAGAAAAATAAATAATCTTTTCACAAACTTGAGGATCTAATAATTTCATCAAACCAATGGTTTTAGTGACATTAATTTCAAAAGATTCTGTAATTCCACCCCAACTCGTAGCTGCTAAAATAGCAATATTCACTGTCTTCAAAAAGTCACTAAATTTTTCAATATTTTGTAAATCACCAATCATCAGATGAACATTAGGACGACTTTGATAACGAAATTGTAACTTTTCAGGGTTTCTCACCAAAAAATAAAGTTCATGCTCCGTTTCCTTGATCAAAGCCTCTGCCATATAATGACCAATACAACCACTCGCTCCTGTAATAAAAATACGCTTCATTAAAACCTGACTGATTAGATCCCGTCATAGATGAGGGCTTGACGATACTAATGTAACATAATCAGCAACCTACCCATCCATTCTACTACGCTCCATACGGGGCTTTCAGTAGCTCTGAAGGATTTGCTGTCAGAGAAAAGTGTCTGCTCTCAAGGGTAGGTAGAGTGCTTCAATTGTCGCTTTGCAATATAGTTTTAGATACCATGCGAGTTTTCTTGCGTTGCGCTTCTGAAAGTTCTTCCCCTGCTTGTAACTGGGTTGCATTGGTTTGTAGAACTGTAGCTGCGCTTTTATCCCCTAATTGTAAAGCCGTTTTGGCTGCCGTTTGCAGTAAAGTTGCGGCCCCAAGGCGATCGCCTTGGTTTAATTTGCTTTCTGCCAGTTGGGTTTGACGATATTTGGCTAAGGTTAAAATAGACTTCTGCACGTTACTATCCACTTTTGCCTCATACACCTGCTGTACTTCTACTGTTAAGGGAATTTTCTCAGACAATAAAGCGGTTTTTGATGAGGAGGGATCGTCATAACGCACTTGAACCGTGCCAATGGTATGATTTCCTACAGATAATTGACCCAAATACAAGTTCACTAAAATAACTCGTGCCTGATCAGTCATTAAGTCTCCTAATCTGACAATATAGGTGTTTCCTTCTGCCTGGGCGTTTAGTTCTACCGTTTCGGGTTCTACTTGGGCTACTGGCTTAAATTCAGCCAAACGCACTTCCGGAATAAACTCTAAACATAGATAGGCATTGGTTAATCCTACGGACTGAATGCGGGTAAATAAACGACTAAACTCGGTTAGTGCCTGTTCTGGTTGTTCGATGTAACATAGGGTTCCCCCCACTGCATCTGCAATACTTTCTAAAACATCTTGATTCCAATGGTTGCCAAAACCCAAGGTATTGAGGGTAATATTGTACTCTGCCGCTACTGCTGCTAGTTTTAAACAGCGTTGGTTGTCTCCGTGTTCATTTTCTCCATCCGTGAGTAAAAAGACTTGAGATACCCGATCTTCTTTCCCTAGGCCTACTTCTTTGATCCCTAGTTTCATCCCTTCATCGATGGAGGTTCCCCCTTCTGCTTTGAGTTTATTGATTAATGTTTTGACTGCTCCGATATCATCTACTTCTTGGTTGGGAACAATCACTTTAGCGCGATGATCAAAGGCGATTACAGATAGGCGATCGCCAGGGCTTAACCCTTCTACTATTCTCATAGCCGCTTCTTTTACAGTATTAATCGGTTTCCCAATCATCGAGCCACTATGATCTAAGATTAACCCTAAATTTAAAGGAACGCTGCGATCGCTTGTTTCTGACACTGCGGAAAGGGAAATGGCAACTTGTCGTTGAGTACTGTTCTGATTGGCATCAATATGACTATCGTTCAATGCACTGGTTAAGTTAACTCTCATCTATTAATTCCACCTTCCACGACACTTAACAGCAATAACAGCAACCACCCTCCTAGTCCCTCAGAGTTTTCCACATCTCATTCAAGACTCCCTGGAGTTTTACTGAACTTATCTTGCAGTTCCCTTGCTCCCTTGGATTTACTTGTGGAAATATAAGCCTCTAGCTTGGTTGCTGTTATTGAGATTTAACGAGACAGACATGAACTTATACAGGGCTTGTTCTCCTTTGAACTGAGTGTTTTACCTTGCTAGTTGATCTGCCAGGGAAGCTTCTTAATTGCTTCGCTCCCAGTCTAACATCCTCATTACGACTAATCTGAGATTTTGTAATTAAACTTCACATTGTTGCTGTTCTAGATTATTGAGTATCATAAGTTAGCAAAAACTCTCATCTTCATAGAATCATGTTTAAAAAATTGAGCATAATGATCTTAGTGGGCTTTTTCTTAATCGGTTGTTCTCCTTCAACAGAAGCAAAATATAGGGAAGAATTATCCCAACATCATCAAGATAATGGTCAGAAACTGCCTATTGAAGCTCAAATAAAACTAGGAGAAGATATCATAGAACTAGAAGTCGCTAAAACCTCTGAACAACAACGAATTGGTTTAATGTATCGCCAATCTCTAGAAAAAAATCGCGGCATGATTTTTTTGTTTGAGCAGTTACGGCCGGTTAAATTTTGGATGAAAAATGTAAATATTTCTTTAGACATGATTTTCTTGGCCAATGGCACAGTTAAAGAGGTTATCATCAATGTTCCTCCTTGTTCCGTTGATCCCTGTCCTACTTATGGACCTGAGAACTTAGTCAACCAAGTCATTGAATTACGAGGAGGCCGAGCCGAAGAATTAGGAATTAAACCAGGGGATAAGCTAAAGATTGAATTTAAAGAAAATTGAATCTTTAATAGTGCAACATAATGATAAGTTTTATAAAGTTAAAGATTGACAAAATTCTATAGATTTTCTAAATTATTTATAATACGAGCTACACATAATATGGAACAAAGGGATTTGTTTCTTAAACAGGAGGTCAAAGAAACCACATCCCAGGTTCAGTAAATTAAACAGATTAACTGATGGTGTGAAGAGAAAAGAAAACAATGTAATTCTTTGGTGATGAATTCTTCTTTTGAAGATATTAAGGTTTTGCCAAGAAGTTTCGGGTTGGTTTCCCTAAACAAAATCCCCAATCAACCTCCCTATTCTAGCGATTTAAGTGTTATCCTTCTATACGGCAATTTCGTCAGTAGCGACTAAATCCAATGATCAATAGAGTCTAACCCGCCAAGATCCTGATTAGTTGTTAGAACGAGAAGCAGTATTTATGGTCGAGTTTTAAGGTCAATCAACGATGTCACAGACAACCTATAAGCAATTTTTACGTTTTTTACGAGAAGAACTATGTTTATCTCCTGATTCCATTGCCATAGCCCAACGCTCTATGGAAGAAACCCAGGGACCTTTACCCATGCTTTTATGGCAATATGGTCTGATTAACTTGAACGAGTTGGATAAAATCTATGATTGGTTAGAATCCCACTCAATGAGTAAATTAAACCAAATATAGCATTTCTAATACTTGCGAGGTACAAAATTTTTTAGTTTTGGCAGTTCAGAGTTTGGCTCGAAGACATCAGTGTACCTCATCAGAGTAAGAAACCTTGCCTATATTTATCCATTGCCCTTTAGTGTCAACTACCTCGATTCGCTATCGCTGAAATAGAGGCTTGAGGAATCCCTAGCAATAGGTTCACGGTACTCAAGGTAACAGTTGATTAGGGCGTAGAGATTTGGTGAGGTGACACGGCTAAATATTTCCCTAGTTTAGCCCACTGTCTGGTCTAATCGTGAATAGAAGATACGCTCACCTAATTGCCCGAAGGGACGTAGATTTTATCTACAAACACATCTTTTTAAGGTGCATTATCTGTCAAATAAAGTAACTAGAGTTCCAGTAATAGATCCAGTTGGCAAACCAATAATGCCAACAACTCCAGCCCGTGCTAGGAAATGGATTAATTCTGGTAAAGCTATTCCTAAGCGCAATAAATTAGGAGTATTTTATGTACAACTAACAAAAAAACCATCAGGTTATAGAACACAAGAAATTGTAGCAGGAACCGATAGAGGTAAAGCTTTTACTGGGATTGCTTTTCA
>JASJEA010000043.1 GCA_030064935.1 Crocosphaera sp.
GCCCCTTGTCGAGGTGTCGGGGGTGATGAGCCTAGATAACTGGCGTAGGGGAATACCCCTGTGGGCAGAAATATCCCGTCGTGAGTCGGGAAGCCCACGCTATACTGCCTAGCAGTTAGCGTGGGAGGATGTCACGTGGTGGTTCCATTTCTGTGATTCCTGCCTCCCTCAACTCATATTTTTGTAAGGAAACCAGACAAAACCTAGAGCGCAGCCTGCTGCTGGCGCAAAGATAGAAGTGCTGCATCAATCTTAGCCAATTCGGGCTCTATTTGAGCCATTACTGTTTTCTTCGGTAACTTAGCTCGCTGAGCCGTTGTCATTGTTTCACTGAGGAGTCGCTCTCGATATTGTTCAAATTGTTCAATGACTTCTGCTAGTTCTTCTGCACTGCTTTGGAAACTGGTTTGTGTAGAGTCTGGAGTTGAGTTCATATTGGTTGTTCCCTAAAAATACCGATAATCATTGTATCCCGAAGTCCCATCATTAATCGACCCCATATTGCAAGACTTGATGAGTGTTTACAATTATTTAGATAAAGACAACACAAAAAGTTATATAAATAGACCTAAATAATCTATATAAACAAGAGGAGACTTAATCAATGGTTTTTGGACCTGCCTCTCAATTAGGAGTCAGTTTGTTTGAAGAGACACCACCTGTGGAACTGATACCAGGGTGTTCACCAGAAGAAGCTGAAACCGTTATTCGCGCTGTCTACCGTCAAATTTTAGGTAATGCCTATGTGATGGAGAGCGAGCGGGCTAGTATTCCTGAGTCCCAATTTAAACGGGGAGAATTAAGTGTTCGCGAGTTTGTGCGTGCGGTGGCTAAATCAGAAGTTTATAGCAGTCGCTTCTTTGAAACCTGCCCCCGTTATCGGTTCATTGAACTTAATTTTAAGCATTTTCTCGGTCGCACCCCCGATGGCTTGGAAGAGATGAGAGTCCATAGCACCATCTTAGATACCCAAGGATTTGAGGCAGAAATCGATTCTTACCTCGATAGCGACGAATATCAAAATGCCTACGGAGAATATTTCGTTCCTTACTACCGAGGCTATAAAACCCAACCTGGACAGACAATGGTGGGCTTTACCCATATGTTTGCTATGTTACGAGGAGCCTCTAGTAGCGATTTTAAGGGCAGTCTCTCAGGAAAAGAACCAGTTCTCAATAAATATGTGATTCAGGAAACACCTTTGGCGGTGATTCCTCCTTCCGGTGGTAGTGCTGGAGAAGGTTGGTCCTTCCAAGATACTCCCGTTGGTTCTCGTAGCCGTCAAGGTGTGGGAGCTAGTGACGAAGGAAAAGTTTATCGTATCGAAGTCACTGGCTATCGCTCTCCAGGTAAAGTCAATCGAGTCTCTAAATTCCGTCGGAGCAACCAAGTCTATTTAGTGCCTTTTAATAAACTCTCTCAAGAATACCAACGCATCCACCAACAAGGGGGTGTTATTTCCAGTATTACTGCGGTGTAAACTTATCCGTACCTAACTGGTAATCAAGTTCACTAATCAAGTGAACCGTGGGAGGATTAAACCATTGATGATTCAGGGATGAAGCGACAGACAATTCTTTGATCGTCAATGATTTTAATTCTCTCTGGGAATCATCCCTAATTTTCAAACCAATCATAAACTAGGAGAACTGTAATGAGCATGATTTTAGATGCCCCTTTAGAACTTTTTAGCCCTGTCAACGTTGATGAGGTTGGGCTTATTATTCGAGGAGTATACAAACAAGTCTTAGGCAACCCTCATGTTATGGACAGTGAACGTTTAGTCAGTGCTGAATCCAAGCTGTGTAATGGGGAGTTAACCGTTCGAGAATTTGTGCGGGCTGTAGCTAAGTCTGACTTCTATCGTAGTCGCTATTTTGAGTCTTGCGCCCCTTATCGCTTTGTAGAGTTAAACTTCAAGCATTTATTGGGACGCGCTCCCCAAGATCAAGCAGAATTGTCCCAACACATTCGTATCTGTGTTGAACAGGGATATGATGCAGAAATCGATTCTTACATCGATAGTGACGAATATCAGCAGAAATTTGGCGATAATATTGTTCCTTACTATCAAGGAGCTAAAAGCCAATTAGGAAGCAAGCAAGTCGGTTATAATCGCACCTTGTCCCTATATCAAGGTTATGCTGGAGTTGATAGTGCCTTCACAGACTCTCGTTTGGTAGATGAAGTCGCTGGCAATAGTGGTGGCAAAATTGTTCTTCCTAGTAAAGGGGGACGTTTGGGAATCTCTCCAGATGCGACTGCTAAGACTTTTAAAATCGTCGTCAAAGGGGCAAAGTTTGATGCACCTCGTCGCATTAGCACCAGCGAATATCTTGTTCCAGGCGATCGCATGACTCCCCAGATTCAACGGATTCATCGCGCTGGTGGCAAGATTGTCAGCATTACCGAAGTAGCTTAGCTATAAGATCAAACAATCGAGGACAAACATCATGGCAAGCTTAACAGCCACTTTCATCAATGAGCCAGTAGAATTGCGTCCTAATGCAACGGAAGACGATCTACAATTAGTTATTCGGGCTGTTTACAAACAGGTTTTAGGAAATGCTCATTTGCTGGACTCTCAACGTCTCGACAGTGCGGAATCTATGCTCAGAAATGGGGATATTACCGTTCGAGAGTTTGTGAGAATAGTAGGCCAATCGGAGCTTTATAAATCTCTGTTTTTTGACGTCAATCCCGCCTATCGGTTTATTGAATTAAACTTTAAACATTTCTTAGGTCGCGCACCTTTAGATCAAGGGGAAATTTCTCAGCACGTCCAAACCTATAACGGGGAAGGATATGCAGCAGAAATCGACTCTTATCTTGATAGCGATGATTATCTCAAACAGTTTGGAGAAAACATTGTCCCCTATCCTTGCTGTCTCAATACTCAAACTGGGATGACAACCAATGTCTTTAATCGGACAGTATCTTTACTGGGTGGATTTGCTACTAGTGACGTTAACAGCAATGACGCTCAGTTAATTGCTAGTATTGGTTCTAACCTACCTCAAAAAATCAAGGTAGCCGCTTCTACTGGGGGGATTACCGGTTCCACTAATAAACGGTTCCGTATTGCTGTTGCTAAAGCAGGAAGTACCCCTGTTAATAAACGCAGTAATGCCACCTATGAAGTAGGTTATGAGCAACTTTCCTCAAGAATTCAAAGTATTCACAGAACAGGAGGAAAGATTCTCAGCATTACCGAGGTTGTTTAACCTTTGAAGTAGAGGTTTTTGGATGGCCTAGAAGACACAATAAGCACCCCTCTTTGATGATACAATCGAAGAGGGGATGGGGTGTCATCCTGGCCAGGATCTCAAGCGTTTTTGCTATCTCCCAACTTACCCACATCTCCTACTTGTTTATAGAGCGAATTTGTTAATTCGCTCTATTTATTGAGAACTTTGTCATGGATATTACTAAATTCGTTGAACTGTCCCTAGGAAGTTGGCGCTCTCAACGTAGCGCACATCATCTGGCTTTTAGGCACTTTGAACAGGTAACTTCAAACATTGATATTATGGCCCTAAAAGACTCTGAGCAAGAAGTTATTGACCTCTGTCAATCATACAAAATTGACCCAGCTTTAGCGGCTCATCCCTTTCGTATGAGTTGGGAAGGGGAAACAGATTGGGATGAAGAGCAAGATACCTTTGAGGGGACAACTATTTTAGTTCCTATCCCCGATCCAGACAATCCCAAAGCCGGAAGATTGCTGCGAGATCAGGGTTATGCAGAAACCATTCCTTCTGTTGGTCATTATCAAATTACAGAAGATGGTACATTCGTGCTAAATACTCCCTATGATCGTGCCATGGCCGAGGAAAAAATTTGGTTTATCAATCCCAATTTTCGCCTACGGGTGTCTTTGATTAAAACCAGTCAAGGATCGGGAGTTGTCACTGCTTCTTTTTCCTCAGAAACTCGCATTCTTGAATCCTAATCATAATTAACCTTAAATCCCATGCCTAAAGATCAATTAATGCTCAGGTTAGCACAGTGGCTTGCGGGAGATTTTAGTAACCAGAAACAAGCTGCTGAAAGTCCTAAAGATTACCCTCATATTAGGGTTTTTTTCCGTCCCTTACCCTGGGATTTTTTTGGGGGAATTGGCTTTTATTCTGAGCAAGCTTACGACTATGATCTTTGGAGTCCCTATCGTCAAGGAGTCCATCGCTTTGTCCCCCAAGAAGGACAAGTTTATATTGAAAATTATGGACTCAAAGAAGCCATGCTCTATGCAGGAGCAGGAAGAGAACGAGAGATTCTTGAAACCATTACCCCTGATTGTATTGAGCGTCGTTATGATTGTTCGATGATTTTTGAACTCCAGGGGAATCTATTTCGAGGGAGAGTAGAAGGAAACAATTGTTTAATTACTAGAAATGGTTGCCTTACCTACTTGGTGAGTCAAGTTGAGCTAACAGAGAACACTTTCGCTAGTTTGGATCGGGGGTTAGATATCAAAACCCATGAACAGATTTGGGGAACAGCAACCGATGCCTTGAGATTTGAAAAACGTCAAAGTTTTGCCCAGGAAATTCCCGATTTTTCAGTTTCTACATCCAACAGATAAATAAACAAAACTAGAATTCGCATCCAGTCTTAATCAACAATAATTGTTAATCGTTATGCTTCCTCCAGTTGCGCAGCAAAAAATGCGAGCTTGGATTCGCAGCCGTCATTTAATCTGTTCAGGTAATTTTTTTGTTTTTGAAACCCTTGATTATTCAGCCATTGAGCGATTTGAAAAATGCGTAACTAGCTTAGGGGGAACTTTAATTTCTGTTGATCCCAAAAAGCGAGTTTGGCTAGGAAATCACCGGCAAATTTTTCTCTATCAAGCCAAAGCTAGTTTACATACCCCTCATCATGAGTTGAAACAATACTGGTTTAAATACGGTGGTTTTCATACCCGATTTTCCGAAAAGCCCTAAATTGTTCCTTGAAACTTCCTCCATTAACGAAGTCAGAAGTCAGAATGTCCTCACTCCGCTCCGACGCTATCGCACAGAAGTTCCTCATTAAAAAGCCAGGTTTTAGAGCCTATTATCTCGATAAACTCCGCAGTTGTTGGTGACTCAAAGATATAGCACTACGCATTATGGTTAGGAGGTTTATGAAATTGCAAAACCTTGTAGGGTGGGCATTGCCCACCTTACCATAATGTCCTAATCTTTCTTTGTACTGTTATAGATCATGAGTCAACCAACTGCTCTGCTTTGGGTTTAGGATATTTTAGCCTTCGCCACCTTCTCCACCTTCTCCGCCTTCTCCGCCTTCTCCGCCTTCTCCGCCTTCGCCACCTTCGCCACCTTCGCCACCTTCTCCGCCTTCTCCGCCTTCTCCGCCTTCTCCGCCTTCGCCACCTTCGCCACCTTCGCCACCTTCTCCGCCTTCGTCGCCTTTGGTGTTAGTGGTTTCTTCTGTTGCATCTCCAGAGGTACCAGAGTCGGCAGGGGAAGAATTCGTCTCACCACCACCACAAGCACCAAGGGAAGTTACTAAACCAAGGGTGATTAATAATTGAACAGCTTTAGAATTCATTAAATGGTTTCCTCGATTAATCGAATCTTAACTTAAAGCCTCTATTTTAAAGACAACTACTAAAAATGACCAATAAAATTATCTTATAGGTGTGTAATTTCTTGAGATAATTGGGGAGACTCTGCACTGAAAATCAATTTTTACCATGATTTTGACCCTGGACAACATTTTAACGCCAGAAGAACTCACACAAGTCATTAATCATCTCTCCCAAGCCAGTTTTGTTGATGGACAAACTACTGCAGGATGGCACGCTAAAACAGTCAAACACAATAGCCAACTCGATAGCACAACTGTCGAAGTTAAGGCTTTAGAAAATATTATTATCAAGGCGTTAGAACGTAATTTATTATTCAAACTCGCTATTAACCCTAAACATATCCACTCTTTGCGCTTCAGTCGTTATCAACCAGGAATGTACTATGGGAGTCATACCGATAACGCATTGATGGGGGGTCAAAAGTTTCTGAGATCCGATGTCTCTTTTACCTTATTTCTCAGTTCCCCTGAGAGTTATCAAGGAGGAGAGTTAGTAATTGAAAAACCAGAAAGGGATTTACGTTATAAACTAGAAGCAGGCTCTATTGTGCTTTACCCTTCTTGCTTCTTACATCGTGTTGAAACCGTCACCCAAGGAACTAGGCTAGTGGTAGTGGGATGGATCGAAAGTTTAATTAGAGATCCGATACGAAGAGAAATTCTATTCGATATTGACACCGTGCGTCGTGCCATTTTTTCCAAAGAAGGTAAATCTACTGAATTTGATCTCTTAGCAAAAACTCATGCTAATTTATTACGTCAGTGGGCTGAATAAAAGAATAAAGGCATAATAGATGTTAAAAAAGTACCGTGGAGGAGTTGTGGACTCTTGTGGGTTGTTGCCTTTGATAGATGATGGTTTGCCGTTAGAGCAAAGGAAATCAAATGATGTTTTCCGCATAATTAGGGAAGCTCAATTAGAAGATATTAAAGCCTTAACAGAAGTGCTTACCGTTAGTTTTCATCCAGCCAAAGGATGGTTGTTGTTTGTGCAACCTTTGTTGAAATTAGGTATCTATGAAGATTTGCGATCGCGTCTTCGTGGAAAAACTCCCTATTATTGTTGTTTAGTTGCCGTAGAAGTCACACAGAATGCCAGTGTCAACTCAGGAAAGATTGTTGGTACCATTGAGTTAAGTCTCAGAACAGGTTTCAATTCTCATTACCTTTACATAAGTAATTTAGCCGTCATTGAAAGCCATCGACGACAAGGAATTGCTCAATCCCTATTACACCAATGTGAACAAATTGCGTCAAAATGGGGATATGATACTCTCAATCTTCATGTTTTAGAGGATAATGAGGGGGCTAAACAACTGTATCTCCAAAACGGTTATCAGGTATCAGCCACAGAAACAACTTGGCCCAATTGGCTTTTTTCTCGTTCCCAAAGATTATTTTTACAAAAGAAGATCAAAAACCATGTCTAATCATCTTCTTGACCAAAACACCTCTTCGCAGAATCAACAATATATTAATGAGATTCTTCGCTCTTTACAAGCCAAAGAACTATTGGTGATTAACCCTCGTCGCAAAAATGGAGTGATTCTCTATAAACCCTATCATGCTGAATTCGCTGGACCGGGGGCTGCCATTGGAGCTAATTTTGATCAGGATGTGGTCGATGTTTTTCCTGTGGGGAAACTCTCGTTAACTACTCCTAAAACTTGCCAAGAACGGATCAACAGTTATTTAATTCGTAGACAATGGGTTAAATTGGCCAAGCAAATTAGTGACAATGCGATCCCTCAACAAAGAGCCCAAGTCATTCTCAATCAGTTTGAACATTGGTTTGACTTTGAAACAGCGATGAGTCTATCAGACGAAACCTTTGCCCTATTAGTAGGAGTGCTTCCCCAAACCATGAAAAAAGTTCGCACTCAAAGCGAACTCTTATAAACTACCCTAGGTTAATGCTTAGGTGTTAAGTTGACGGCGTTTGGGGCGAAAGTTCAAAAAAGGACTTAATAATAGAACGCCAGGGAAGAAAAAGAACATCAAAAAGTACATAAACGCTCTCTCGAATGAACTAGCCACATACCAACGACTATTGAGGTAAAAATAGACAAATCCGGGCATGATTAACAAATAGAGAACACTTAACCCTAAATAAAGTAGAGCAACAATCAAAGTTTCTTGAGGAAGTGAGGCGATCGCATCAACAATTTTATCCATAATTACGGTAATCAGTCATGACTAAGCTTTCCGCCTTCTATGGTAGATGTTTTCTCTCCAACAATAAACCTTTGCCTTTGATCACTTAATTATCGTCAATAATTTTTCAGTTTATTAGTCTCCCACTTTACTTTCCCTGCGAGAAGTTCCACCCCTTTGACACTTAACAAAAAAAGTAGATATAATCATTCTTGTATATCTAAAAAGACCGACGAAGCACTAACTTCCTCTTGTGAAGTAGGGAAGCCCGCGCTGTACCAGGTGGCTCAGTTTCGTGAGGAGTGTAACTCCCATTTAAAGGTAGTTTAAACAGAATTTTTTGCGCAGTCCCCATCTATAGTCTCTGAATTTAGATGGAGTTAGCAAAAACTATGACCTGTGTTACCACATGGGGGACAGCATACATATAGGAAAGGTAAAGAATTGTATTCGGAGACACGACTTTTGCCTGTAAGCGATCATCCATATCGATAAGATTGCTTTTACTGAGGGATTGGTAAGCAAAAGTTTTATATTTCAGTGCGGAAACCACCCTTCTCGGTAACGCCTTTGCTCAGTGTAAAAAGAATCTCCAACTATAATCTTTGATTTAGTTGGTGGAGTGTTCAAAACAGTATTAATCAAGGAGTATGGAAACTATGGGACATGGAAGTATTGGCAATTGTGCCAAAACCCCTGAAGCACAAGCGAATGAATCTCCTTTTTCGCGCTTATTTCTCAAAGAAGAACACGAGTACGACACCCATGCTATTGCCTTATTATCTGGTGCCTTAGGCCCTATGCAAGAAGGGGTGCCTAGTTCCGATAAACCAGCTATTAAGGCAGGGTTTACCTTCTTAGGTCAATTCATTGATCATGATTTAACCGAGTTTAGAGTAGTAGACGAAGCCCTTCGTATTGTAGAAAGAAACCCAACCATTGGAGTCAGACAAAGGGTTGCCCCCGAAGAAAACCCCACCAGTACGAATGGGAGAACTGGAAGACTGGATCTAGATTCAGTTTATGGACTCTTAGGAAGGGATGATCCCGCCCTGTTTGATCAGGATGGGTTATTTATTTTAGGCTCTGAACTCCGTATTAATGGTAGCGGACCTCGTGATATTCGTCGTAATGTCGATTTTGCTGATGGTCGTTTGATTGCTGATCCCCGCAATGATGAAAATAAAGTGATTGTACAGTTGCATATTCTTTTTATGCGTCTTCACAATAAAATTCATCAGGCTAAAGTTGGTAGTAATCCCCTAGGGAGTGATGGCTTCCTCGATACTAAACAGAGGGTACAAAAAGCATACCGACGAATTGTTTTGTCTGATTATCTTCCCCGCATTGTTAAACCAGAAATTATTAACAACGTTGTTAATAGTCTTCGCAATGGCACCAGTTTCTATCAACAAATGAATCGTCGGGTTAATCAAGCCATCGAATCGGAAGAACCAGTGATTGCTATGCCAGTTGAATTTGCCCATGCTGCTTTTCGCCTTGGTCACAGTCAACTGCGTGATCGCTATTTGATTCAGGCTGGCCGTTCTCTACGTCTGTTTGAAACCTTCCCGAAAGAAACAACCGATCTAGATGGAGACTTACGGGGAGGGGAAGCCATTACAGAAGACAATGAGATTAACTGGAGTCTCTTTTTTGGTGTCGACGGCATAGACGGTTTACCTTTGGACACTTTGTTACCAGCTTCAGTTTTCCGTTTACCTCGTCCGGCTGTTTCTGAACCCCCCATTTCTCTAGCAGAACGGAATATATTACGGGGTGTTGATTTTGGCTTACCCAGTGGTCAAGAGGTAGCTGTCACCCTACGCTCAACATATGGAACGATTCCTATGGTTCCTGGCGATCAATTGGGTATTCCTGATGATGTCCTACAAGTTGAACCCAGTTTAGAAATTTTAACCCCTTTATGGTACTACATTCTACGAGAGGCTGAAGTGCTTAACCCCACTCAACCCCAACTAGGAGATGTTGGTGGTTATATCGTCGCAGAAACTATTTTGGGCTCAATAGTCGCATCTGGGCTAGATGTTGAGCCAGTAGATGAACCTCGTGATATTCGTCGTAATATCAGTGAGGTAGATGAAATTGATTCTATGGTTGACTTACTGGCTTATTTAGGAGAAACTGCTACCGCTACTTCATGACTCACTTGGCTACTTAGGTGGCTGCAGTTTTGGAATTGAAGAACCCCAACTTGCTCTCGCTGAAGTTGGGTATTCTAACAGGGAATCGCTTCCCCATTCACCCATTCAAACAAACTCAACTGCTGAAGTTTCCCAGGCTATTCTAGCGACATTAGGATAAAAATAATTAGCCAAAAAGAGACGCAACAATAATCATTGCGTCTCTTTTTTTAACGCTTAAAGTTCATCACTAAATCCAAACGAGATAAAGCACTCGTGGCTGATTCGCGTACATAGGAATCCACTGATTCATCATTAGCAAATTGGGTCAGGATTTCGGCACAATCCGGCTGTCCAATGGAAGCAAGTGCGTTGACAATAGCTACCTGTACCGCTATGTTACTGGTTGTCTTCAACGACTCTACCAAAATATCAAAGGCCGCCGCCCCCATTTGACCCAAGGCCATCACCGACGCAATATGAACGACCGGATTGGGATCATTGATGGCAGTCTTTAATCCCTGCAAACCAACTTCAGGAAAAGGTAAATTGGGATAGTTAACCGCAATCTGTGCTAAGGCTTTAGCAGCACTTCCTCGTACCGTTACATTGTCACTATGGAGCAAGGCTTCAACCACTGATGGAACGGAATCTACCCCAATCACTCCTAATGTTTTAACGGCTGCTCGGCGATAAGTTGTATCCTCTTGATCCAAAATACTCATCAAATGAGGAATGGTATTTTCATCGCGGGATTCGGCAATCTCCAACATTGCTTGTTCCCGTAGATTGGGGTTGGGGTGTTTTAGTCTATCAAATAGAGAATCTGTTGTCATAAGATTAGCAATCAAAGAAGTGGAAAATATAGATTAATTACTTGCAGTTTTGGGCAATATTAGAGGCTTGTGAGTTAAGGGCTTTAGCTTTAATCAACCAATCAGAGTCATTAACTGCGATCTCATAAGCATCCCTAGAACCAAGTTTTTCTAGTGCCATCAAGGCAGCATATTTTAAAACCCAGTCTTTTTCACAGAGGCAGTCTTTTAGAACAGCAATACCCTTTGTATCCCCCAATTCTCCCAAGGCGATCGCTGCGGCGGCCCGTGATTTCTGAAATTGAGGTTGACGATTATGCAAAGCTTCTAGTATTAAATCGTATGCTGGAGCATATTTCAACCAGCCTAATAGCTTAATTACATGAAAATGGGCTCCATAATCACCCTTTGCTTCTTCGCTATAAGTTTCCAATAGGGCAGAGGGAGCAATGTCTGAATAAGAGTCGAGAATCGTTTTACTGGCTAGATAACATTTTCCAAAGTCAGTTTCATATAATCCTCGTACCAAAACCTTTAAATCTGGTGTTGCCTCATAAGTATGCACTAAATCTAAATCATGGGGATGATCTCGTAACGTCTTTTCTAAATGGGGTTGAATCATTGCAAAAGTGATTTCCTCCCTCGGAATACCCACTTCTGCCAGCATACGAATCCCTCGTAGGCGAAATACCAAAGAGACAGGACATCGGGCTATATTAGGAATGGCATGGTAATAATGAGAATCGATTAAATCCTGGATAGACAACCGCCTCGCTAATACAGTCGGGTGCTGCAACATGGCTACCACTTTGGCCATTTGCGAATAATCCTTAGTAAAACGGCAGACTGAAGTGATTGCAGCACTAGCAATGAGAGGATCAAAATTATCTACGAATCGGCGAATCCGCTCTAGGGCTGGTTCGTAATTTAATTTAGTTAGGGTGTGGATAATAACACGGTGAGTTTGTCCAGGTTTTTCGAGCAACTGAGCGATATCTTCAAGAAGACTAACATCAGTTGTCCCAATTTCTCCTACTGCCCAAACGGCATTTTCCACTGTGTAGCAGTCGTCATCGTTTAAACAGGTGTGAATAACTTCCAGGGCTTGTGTGGCTTCGAGTCTCCCTAGGGTTTCGATGGACTTTCGACGTACGATGCGATTATCAAGGGTAGGATCGTTATTTTCTACTGCCCGTATTAAAGCATTGATCGCTTTTTCTGTGGGAAAGTTAATCAAATGAGACGCAGCAATGTAGCGGGAGTCATTTTCTTTGATTTGGTCTTGAGGTGTATCTAAAAGAGCGATTGCTTGGTCTTCCGTCAGATTGAAGAAGTTAAAAAATCGTTTATCCATAAACTTTATGGCAAAGTGTAGCTAAATTAGGATTATACCTTGATTGTGAGATCAAAAATTCACTTAATTGGCTCAACAGTTCCAATATTAAATCTTAATACGATAAGAGTTGGGTATGTTGTATAATTTATTTCCTGTTGAGGGATATTAGCATTTATAAAATGCTAAACTCCATAAACTCCAATAGAGAAGAAAGGGGATGATTGAATGGTGTTAACTCAGGAACAAACCGATAACTTACTCTACAAGGTTGCTGAAGAAATTAGCCTCAAAACTTTTAACGTTAACGATGAAAGTCTTTTAAAATCTCTGGTTGAATGTTTAGGCGATACTAGGGGAATGACTCGACTCCGTGCTGCACAAACCCTCGGAGAAATAGGTAAACCAGCAACCCCTTTTTTGTTAGATGCTTTAGCTAATCATTCAAACGTCGTTGTAAGAAGGGCTGCCGCTAAAACGTTAACCCTGATTGCTGATCCTGAAACCATTCCCCAGTTAGTTCATTCTTTCCTCAATGATGAAGATACGGTGGTCCAAGGATCATCCGTGGGTGCATTGGCTAGAATGGGAGAAGCAGGAGTCCTTCCTTTACTGGATATTTTAGGTTCCCCAGATATTCCAGAAAGTGCGAAAGGCCATGCAGCCTGGGCATTATCATTTATTGGAGTACAAGGTAAAAAATATTTAGAACAAGCCATTGATAATGACTCTCCAGTTGTTCGTAGTGCTGTTGTTGGGGCGATCGCAAAAGTTGTTGCCGAAGAAACCGATCAAGATTTATTGGATATCCTAGTTAATTCTCTCAATGATCCTGACTCAAACGTACGCTGTGAAACGGCTGCCGTTTTAGCCAACCTGACTTATAAACCTGCTATTCCTAAACTTGTTGATTTGTTAGATCATGTTGATGATGAAACCAGAAAATCAGCAGCGTTATCCTTAATGAAGATCGGTGATCCCGTGGTTTTAGAATCTTTACGAGAGGCTTTAAATAGAGAATCAACAACCATTCAACCCATCATTAAACTAGCTATTTCTCAACTTGAACGTATTCACAACGAAAACATATCATAACCATTACCACTTTTTGTGGTCACTCGATGCTGCCAATTTCTTGATTGTGCAGCTATTTGTTATCAAAATAGTAGCAAGTCTAGGCATTCCTGGCCATCACTCAACCTCATTAGGCATAGCGAAAGAGCGAGGAACACCTAGACTTGCGGTTTAATCGTCTATCCTATGATCGATTTACCGATATTATCAATCGGTCAACAGACTAGGATAAGGAGTTGATAGCGTAGTCAAGAAGTGCGTTGTACTCAACTAATGCTTGAGCAGACATATCACGAGGAGCGCAACCACGAGTACGAGCAAAGCTAAGAGCTTCAACGTAGGGAGCAGTAGGTAAGCTTAAAGCACGATAAACTTCGCGTTGACCAGCAATACCCCATTCGTCAAGAGGACCGGTACCACCAACAACTAAGCAATACTGGATTAGACGTAAATAGTGCTTGATATCACGAGCACACTTGGTTTTGAAGGTTTCGGTGGAGTTTGCTTCACCAGCGTTGTTTAAGTAAGGATATTTCTTGATGCAAGCATCATAAGCTTCCTTAGCAACAGCCTCAAGATTAGCACCCAATTTCTCAGCAGCTTCTAAACGAGCAGCAGAACGTTGGATAGAACCTTGTACTGATTCTAAATCAGAGGTGCTAGGAAAACGACCTGCTGCATCAGCAGCAGCAATAACGGTGGTAACAACTGATTTCATTTCTTAATGATCTCCCTATTAGTGGTGTTGATTATTGTTGAATTTTTTGGTTGATTAAATCTTTTAGCTTAATCGCGCCTAGCTCAAAGCAGAAATCACGCGGTCAAAATAGCTAGAAGCTTCAGCAACTAAGCTAGCGCAACGATCATCGGTTACAGGAGCACCCATAATGCGTAATTTAGCACCAGCACGGGCTTCACTAGGTTGATCCTTGATGTGAGCAGCTGCTTGAGCTTTCATGATTTGTACAGCACGAACGGTGGAAGTAGAAGGAACACCGAGGGCTGCATAGGTTTCTTTAAGACCATTTAAGCAACGATCATCAAGAACAGAAGCATCACCAGCTAATAGGGCGTAGGTTACATAACGTAAAATGATTTCACCATCCCGTAAGCAAGCAGCCATGCGACGGTTGGGATAGCAGTTACCACCAGCTTGGATTAAACCTTGGTTTTCGCAAATCATTCCAGCAATAGCATCAGAAACCATGCAGCTTGCATTACTAGCAATTGCATTAACAGCATCTAGACGACGATTTCCACTAGCAACGAAAGCTTTGAGGGCATCAATATCACCTACGGGGGAAGTGCTGGCGTCTGCTGAAACTACAGCTTTTGAAAAAGCATCAAGCATTGAGTTCTCCTTGAATCAATTAGACAAAAAGTGACTTTTCGAGATTGGTTAGTCAACCGTTGGGTTGTTTTCTACTAACCAAGTCAAGAAAAAGAATAAATGCTAGGCGTTCCGTCTGTCTCATTTATGTAAAAGAAAGTCACATTTTGTAATATTTTGACATTCCCACCTGTGAATTGCCTGGGATTCTTCTCTCCAAGGCTCTTATTTTGTTTACGGTATCCTGTAAAAATCAGACTATAGGGATGGAAGAAAACTTGAGCAATCATCAAACGGAAAAAGCTGGGCCGCAGTTGCTAGATGTGCTACACGGAAAGCTAAGAAAGATATCAACAGAGGCTCATCCTGACGTAGGAGAAATGGAGTTAATTCAGCAAGGAATTAGGGAACTTCTCCCTAGGGTAGATACAGGAAAAGCACTCCCCTATAAAAAGACTCTAAGTGGCAGAATACAGATTTTGCAGATGACTTATACCCGAAGCCAGACAGATGAACTGATTGCAACAGAAATAGATCATTTAAAGTTCTTTGCTAGAACAGTGGCAGAATTAGGGTTAGAACTAGAAATCCTGACTAACCCCAAAAGTCGAGGGGATATTGAACACGAATTAGGAAAAGAGGAATATGAGGCACTCCATTACACCATAATAGAAAGCCAGAAACCTGTTTGGAAGTGGGCAGAAGACGGTGTGGAATACCTAGAAAATGGACGAGTCGCTATCCTCTACCCATTCAATGAGCAACTGCTGCAATGGGCGATGACAGAGAGTAGAAGACATAGATGGCGAGGCAAGATTGATCAAGAGAACTTAGAAGAAGCACTAAGAGACGATCATTTATGGATTCCCCTAGGGATAAGCGTTAATACCGTCAAGATGGGATTGGAGCGAGAATGTACAGCACAAGTCAAGGGACAAGAAATTTGTCACCTCAGAGCATATATAGAGGGAGGTAACATGATCACAGGAGAAGATAGGGCTGGCCAACCTGTTATTATCATTGGCAAAGACACAATTGGAGCAACTGCCTACATCTATCAACTTAATGATAAAGATGTGAGGAAAATTATCTGTGAAGATTTTGGGTTAGAAAGCATCGAGCAACTTATCTGTGTAGAACAACCAGGACAATTCCATCTGGATATGGGTATGCTTTTTATAGGGAATGGTGTGGTGATAGTGAATGAAAGTAAGGAGATCCTTAAAGATGCCCTGGAAATAGCAGAAATAGCTCCTTGCTTAACAACGGAGAAAATGGCGGCCAAACTCAAACTACAATATGAACTAGAGGAACAAGCAGTAAAAGATTTAGAAGCAGCCGGTTTAGAAGTCAGACGAGAGACATTAGCCAATAATGTGTTTTATAACTTTTTCAATGGAGAGTTTGTCGAGGGAAAAGATGGATTTAACTATTACATCACCAACGGAGGACCACAAGAGCAGGAGGAAAAGTTTAAGGCTTTGATGGTAGAGCAATGGAAAGTGGTGAAAAAAGTAATTTTCAGTCCTAAAGATGCAGCACACAAGAGTCTCCAAGAAAAAGGGGGAGTTGGATGCCGACTCAAAGGCCTCAAAAAATAATATCCTTGATTGGGTAGGAAGCCCACACTCTATCCGATAGGATGAGAGTGTGGTAGTTCAGACTCTCAAACATGGAAATCGATCAGATAAAAGCCAATCTAAAAGCTTCGGACTTCCAGCAAAGACTCAAGGCCATTACTGAGTTAAAAGAATACGATGCCAATATAGCGGTTCCACTTCTAAAAAGTGTTATCGCAGATCCAGAATTTCTAGTCCGTTCCTTTGTCTCTATGGGATTAGGAAAACACCTAACAGCAGATTCATTTGCAGCTTTATTGATAATCATCAAGTTTGATCGAGATCCTAATGTGCGGGCCGAAGCAGCGAATTCATTATCAATGTTTGGAGAACTAGCGGCTCCCCATCTACGGTTGGTGTTTATTCAAGATGATAACTGGCTACTTCGTCGCAGTATTTTAGCCGCTTTAATGGATTTGAATTCCCCTGAAGAACTCTTCGAGGTTTGTGTTTGTGGCCTCAAAGGAGATGACATGACGGTACACGAAGCAGCACTCAAAGGCTTTAGTTTTTTAGTAGGGACAAGCAAAGAAGAGGCAGCGAAAAATCAACTTTTGTCAAGGGTAGAAGATTCCCAGTCTCACATCCGCAATGGTGTGGCTAAGGCGTTAAGCAAATTTGAGGGGAATGAAGTTCGTCAAGCACTTTCTCAGCTTAAACAAGATCAAGATCATAGGGTTGTGGCAGCCGTTTTGGAACAATCTCTTTATTACGATTTATGACTTTCTCGGTCAGAAATGAGACAGGGGTGAAGGTTTTTCTTTACCCTCAGAAAAGGTCTTAGTCTCCCCTCTTTAGTTTATGTTTCAGCCTTTTCTACAACACCTAGAAAAAGAACTCTTTAGTCGTTTTACGCTGACCAGTCTTCCCGTTCCCTCAGACTTAGAATTCCAAATCAGCCAACGAGGGAAGAATCCTGCCATGATTGAAAGCTGGTGCTATCAATGTCCCCAGTTGCGAAAAATCCGCTACACCTATATCAATGCTGGAGAAACTGCCCAGATTTTTAATAGTGTCATTTATCCCAGCTATGAATACGATTTACCCTTACTAGGGATTGATTTCTTGTCTTTTGGTCAGAAGAAAATCTTAGTGGTTTTGGATTTTCAGCCCTTGTTTCGTGATCCAGATTACTTGGAAAAATATATTGAACCTATAGCCCCAATTCGTCAGAAATATAATGAATTGGCCCAAGATTTGGAAATGAAATTTTACGATGCCAATCAGTATTTTTCCCCCTATTTATTATTTGCCAAAACCGATGCTGAAACGGTTATCAATCGTTTATTTCCAGCTTATAAGGAATACATTCAACTGTATTGGCAACTGGTAGAAAAAGCCGAACCGAAAACAGATCCAGAAGACATTGAACGGATCATTAAGGCGCAAAAAGACTACGATCAATATAGTGCAGAAAGAGATCCAGCATCAGGTCTATTTAGTAGCTATTTTGGTCATGAATGGTCTGAAAAATTTCTCCATGAGTTTCTCTTTGAAGATGCGGTTCCTGTGGCGGTTACTCCTAAAAAAAGTTAACCCTCAATGCGTATTATTTTGATGTAAAAAAGGGGATCAAGCCTCCCCTTTCAAGGGGATAGAAGGAAAAGTATTCCCTATTTCAAGCCTCCAAATTAAAGTGGAGGCAATTCTAAATTCTGCATTCTAAATTCTAAATTCTGATTAACAGTTTTATGACCCTATACCAACCCTTTTTAGACCATGCTCTAAACGTAATGCAAGAGCAACTTTCTCTAGAACCCTATCCTATACCCAAAGGATTTGAGCGAAAAGAAGAGACCACAGGAAAGGGGAAAAGGCAGGAAATTGTTCTTACTACCAGTCACGGCTTTAAATCTCCTAAACTCAGACAAATTCGAGCCGCTCATGTTCAAGGGGGTAGTTCTCTACAAGTTCTCAACTTCGTCATCTTCCCCCAGTTAACCTATGATTTACCCTTTTTTGGGGCGGATTTGGTCACCTTACCTGGGGGACACCTCATTGCTTTGGATATGCAGCCCCTTTTCCATAATTCCCTTTACCAAAAGCAATATACCGACCCCATATTATCTATCTTCAAACGTCACCAACAGCATTTACCCTGGGGTGGAGACTTTCCAGAAGAAGCAAAACCTTTCTTTTCCCCAGCTTTCCTATGGACTCGTCCCCAAGAGACGGAAGCAGTTGAAACAAGGGTTTTTCAAGCTTTTCAGGACTATTTGCAAGCTTATTTGAATTTCGTTAAGGAAGCTCAGCCAGTAACCGATAATCAAAAGTTAGAAGAGATCCTACAAGCACAACGGCGTTACGTTGCCTATCGAGCCGACAAAGATCCCGCACGGGGAATGTTTACCCGCCTCTATGGGGAAGCATGGACAGAAGAGTATATACATGGATTCCTCTTTGACTTAGAACGCCAACTATTAGCGATTTCATGAGAACCATTGATGATCCTCATTAATTTAGGCCGAAGATTAACAATATATTAAGTTTTTTGACTAAGCCGGACTGAGGAAACTCTGGATCAAATAAGCTTAGAACTAACAAAAATCGCGTCAATTCACTGAGTTGACCACTCAAAACAAAATCCTATAACTGATACACGAATTATGACGGTTCCCTTACTTAGCTATTCACCAACCAGTCAAAACCAGCGCGTAGCTAATTATGAAATCTTTGGTGATGAACAACCAAGAATTTACAATACTGATACTCTGCCTTCACCTGTTGAAATGGATACTTTAATCAAAGCAGCCTACCGACAGATTTTCAACGAGCAGCAAATGCTAGAGTGTAACCGCCAAAAACTCTTAGAATCTCAACTAAGATTTGGCCAAACCACTGTACGGGGTTTTATTCGCGGGCTATTGCTTTGTGAGTCTTTTGTTACACGCAACTATGAACCCAATAACAACTATCGGTTCGTGGAGATGTGTGTGCAAAGGGTTTTGGGACGCAATGTTTACAGCGATCGCGAAAAAATGGCCTGGTCTATTGTAGTGGCCACAAAAGGGTTACAAGGATTTGTTGATGATCTGCTCAATAGTGAAGAGTATCTCAACAACTTTGGTGACGATATTGTTCCCTACCAACGGCGGCGCATTTTGCCGGGCCAAGCTCAAGGGGAATTACCCTTTGCCCGTATGCCTCGCTATGGAGCAGATCATCGCAGTCAATTGGAAGCAATGGGCTATTTCCGTCCCCTGGAACCTACTTATCGCTGGGCCTGGCAACAGCCTCCTTATCCAGCATGGGTTCGTTTCACAGGTAAAGTCATTACCATCACTGGGGCAGGGGTATTAGGCGTTGGTGTGGTTGCGATCGCATTAGCCGCTTGGGGTTTGATTAGCCTTTAGCTTACCGAAAATAAAACGGGAGCATGAAAGCCATTGTCTTTTAAGGGATGGATGAAATGCGACTCTACCGGTTAAAACCCGTCGAGTCGCATCTGCTTAGAATCCTCCGTCATTGATGCGGAGGAGAAGTCAAAATCTAATCGATGAAAATCCTAGCTAAATTATCGAAGAATAATGGGTCTAAAACCCCGCCCTTGAGGGCTTAATTGTGTTACGATGAATTCGTAGCGTTAAGGGCTACCTACTGGGGCTCCCCCAGGAAGTGACGACTAACCCTGAATCGGCAGGGTGTCTGGAAACAGATGGATGTATGACCTAGCAAGGTAAGTACCAGTCAGCCTAGTAAACCTCGTAAGAGAGTAGGTTTCAGT
>JASJEA010000114.1 GCA_030064935.1 Crocosphaera sp.
GCCATCTCAACAAAAACAACCCTTAGGGGTTATGGCAACTACCTCAACTCATATCTTTTACCACGGACAAGTATTAGACTCTCAACCCTTACAAAAATCTGCCCTAGAAGTCTTAATCAATCAAGCCACAGAATTTTTAGAAGATGAGGAAAAAGATAACCCCACAGTGTTATGGCAACAAATGGGTATTCCTTCTCTAGCCTTCCCCTATTTAGCCTTAAAAGACCTAACCCCCGTGTTACCGAAAGTGTACGATGGTTGGCTGGATCATGAGAGAGAAATCATTTTATTAAGCGATCGCACTCATTGGCAATCCATTTCTGATTTACTTATTAACCACTCCCTGCTCACCCTACAGATTATCTATTGGCTTAACCAAATGGTAACCCTTTGGAACAGTTTATCTGAGGTCAAGTGTTGTCAGAGTCTTTTAGTTGAAGAAAACTTGCGCATTGATGAGGATCAAACGTTCGGTTTATTAAAATTGTATCCAGATATTCCTAATAATCCCCCCTCCCTAGAAAAATTAGGAAAATTATGGCAGAGTTGGTTTTTTCAAGGAGGTTATCCAACCTCTAGTGAACTCGGCACTCTAATCCAAAAAATAGCCGATGGTAAACTCGATAACCTGACAGAATTACGACTACACTTGCAAGACTTAGCCTTAGATCAACAACTTAATGAAGAAGAACCAGAGATCATGGACAATAACTCCGCTACCTCTGCAATAGAGTTGGTGAGGGAAGAATTATCAGAATTTATCAGTGAAAGTTTAGAAGAAAGCTCAACCGCTACCGATATTGGTCATGAAGATGCTACGGCAGTCTTACCGATGGAATTGATTAATTTAAATGCCTTGGGTTGTACCGATAGAGGGCGACAACGGCATCATAATGAAGATTATTTTGGCATGAGGACAGAAATTAAGACCGAACAAAACAATCAAAAAACCGTCTTTGAAGGGCGAGGAATCTACATTGTTTGTGATGGCATGGGAGGTCATGCAGCCGGAGAAGTAGCTAGTAAAATGGCAGTACAAACTCTACAAGATTTTTTCAATGAACACTGGCAACAAGAGTTTCCCGATCAAGAAACAATCTTACAGGGAATTTTATTAGCCAATAAACAGTTATACGATGTTAATCAAACCAACTCCAGTTCGGGTAGTGGACGCATGGGAACCACTTTGGTTTTAGTTTTAGTGGATCAAACGAATGTGGCAGTTGCCCACGTGGGAGATAGTCGGGTTTATGCTGTTAGTCGCAAAGGAGGACTCCAACAACTGACAGTAGATCACGAAGTAGGACAAAGGGCTATCCAGAGTGGCGTTGAACCCCAACTAGCCTATGCCAGACCAGATGCTTATCAGTTAACTCAAGCCCTCGGACCCCACGATAATAATTATGTACAGCCCGATATTCGCTTTTTAGACATTTGTGAAGATACTTTGTTTGTTTTATGTTCTGATGGATTATGTGATAATGATTTGGTTGAAGATCATTGGGAAACCTATCTTTTACCCTTGCTTAGTTCTTCGCAATCTTTGGAAAAAGGAATCAATAAATTAATGGAATTTGGCAATAGTTATAATGGTCACGATAATATTACAACCGTTTTAGTTAGTTTGAAAGTTAGACCCAAAGTTAATCCTGAAGATTGGTAAGTTAATTAATAATTAATAATGGAGAATGGGTAATTACTCCTCATTGATAAAATTTCAAGATGAGTATTAGAAAATCAGACAAATGAGTGAACAAAACAACAGGAACAGACCCATTATTTATTTAGCAGCTACAGGTCATGGTTTTGGTCATGCAGTGCGCCTTGCAACTGTAGCAGATGCTATCCAAAAACTGCATCCTGAGAGTTTATTGATTATGGCAACAACCGCCCCACGATGGTTATTAGAATCTTACGTTTTAGGGGATTTTATTTATCGTCCTCTTGCGTTTGATGTAGGAGTCATTCAATCTGATAGTTTCACGATGGATAAACCTGCAACCCTTAAAAGAATGCAGGAAATTTATCAAAAACGTCAGGCTTTGATGGCTGCTGAAATTAACTTTATTAAAACCAATAAGGTTGGTCTTATTCTAGCCGATATTCCTCCACTTATGGCTCCCATTGCTCAATTAGCTGGTGTTCCTTGTTGGATGATGAGTAATTTCGGATGGGACTTAATTTATAAGGCTTGGGGTCAAGAATGGGATGATATTGTGGCCTGGATTAAAGACTGTTATCAACAATGCGATCGCCTGTTTCGTCTTCCTATGTCTGAACCGATGACAGCCTTTAAAAACGTTACTGATGTCGGGTTAACAGGGGGAAATCCTCGCTATACCATTGATGAATTAAGAGAGAAATTTAAGATTACCTCTTCTCAAGAACAAACCATCTTATTAACCTTTGGTGGATTGGGATTACAACAAATTCCTTATCAAAATTTAGCCCAGTTTTCTGACTGGCAATTTATTACTTTTGATCGTCATGCTCCTGACTTATCCAATATCATCAAGATTACCGATTCTTTCTATCGTCCTGTTGATTTTATGCCCCTCTGTGGACGAGTGGTTTCTAAGCCTGGATTTAGCACTTTTGCTGAAACCATGCGCTTAGATATTCCCATTATTTCCTTAGTGAGAGATGATTTTGCAGAGACTCCTTTTTTATTAGAAGGGATTAGAAATTACGCAGATCATCAAATTATTGATCCCCATAGCTTTTATCAAGGAAATTGGAACTTTTTAAAACAGTCTCCTAATCCTCCTAAAATGGGTAAAACCTTACCTAAAAATGGAGCAGATGTTATTGCTAAGGCTGTGGTAGATTATTTTCAAGAGTTGTATTAAATTAACTTTACATGAGGAACATTGACCTAATTTAAACTGTCTATGAGTTCTCTGTTTTCTGTCGACAAAGTTTACGAAGACCTCAACATTTACCTTTTATAATATATGTGTATTTTGTCAAATTACGAATTTTGAATTACTACTACGATCGCTATTAGCACGCAATTGAATACTACCCTTATACTACTTTATTGAAGTGGGGAATGTGGGTTGTTATAGTTCTTTACCTAGATCAAGCAGCCAACTTCTCCACGAGAGAAAAATGTTAGAATCATAGACTAAATCGCTATTATGGAATATAGGAAGCTTGAAAACTCTTGTAGCTTTTAGGAGTCACCACAACCGATGACACAAGCCACTCAAACCCAGTCAAAAGGAATTCAACTAACCGAAGCAGCCCTCAAGCACGTTTTAATGTTACGTGAACAACAAGGAAAAGACCTCTGTTTACGAGTGGGGGTTCGTCAAGGAGGATGTTCCGGAATGTCCTATATGATGGACTTTGACGACGTAAGCAACATTGGGGAACACGACGAAGTGTTTGATTATGAAGGTTTTAAAATCATTTGCGATCGCAAAAGCCTTCTTTATCTTTATGGACTCGTTCTAGATTACAGTAATGCCATGATCGGGGGGGGTTTTGAATTTACTAACCCCAATGCCAATCAAACTTGCGGCTGTGGCAAGTCTTTTGGGGTCTAACAAAATCCTGTATGGTAAATAATCGGGACAGAAATCGATTTTCTGTCTCTTTTTGTCTTCATTCTATTACTCACAATGACTGATACTGTTGCTACTGCCTTTGAACAAGGACTCGAACGCTATAAACAAGGTGAGTCCATTGATACCTTAATCCCTCACTTTAAAGAAATCTGCGATCGCGCACCCAAAAACTCCACCGCCTGGACTTGTCTGGCTTGGTTATATCTCTTGGCTGATAAACCGGAGTTGGCTCTCAAAGCCGCCAAAAAAAGCGTTAAAATCGATAGTAGACCGCCCCAAGCTCGGATTAATTTGGCCTTAGCTATGTTAGACACCGGTGCCAAAGGAGTGCGGGATCATATCGAAGCGGCAGAACAAATGATGTCCCTTGATGAAGAAATTCGTCAAGATATCATGGAAAACATCGAAGATGGATTAAGCCGTAAACCAGACTGGAAAAGTCTGGAACGTATCAAAAAATGGTTAGTATCTCCTGAATAACAATGCAATTATCAAAAACCCAGTTACTAGGACTCAAAGCTGACGATTTTCGTCATCCCTTAGATTTAGAAGCCACCACCGCTTTAAAACAACTCCCTGGCTTAGATATGGTGGTGAGGAGTTTACTGGGTTCTGTCGCAGAACAGTTTTTCTATCTGAATAATATTGCTTCGAGTGTGTTAGTTAGTGAAACACAATTACCTCATCTTCATAAATTATTAGTCGAAGCGTCTCGTATTCTAGACTTAGAACCCCCACAACTCTATTTACAACAAAATCCTGTCCCTAACGCTTACACCTTCGCTATGCAAGGGAAACAACCCTTTATGGTGTTGCATACTTCCCTAGTAGAAATGTTAACCCCAGAAGAAATACAAGGGGTTATGGCCCATGAATTGGGACATCTTAAATGCGAACATGGGGTTTATCTTACCTTGGCTAATATTATGGTCTTAGGAGCCAGTTTATTGCCCACTTGGGGGACAGCGCTCGCTCAATCGTTGCAAGCACAAATGTTGCAATGGGTTCGCTGTGCTGAATTTAGTTGCGATCGCGCGGCTCTATTAGTGGCACAAGATCCTAAAGTGGTGATGTCCATCTTAATGAAATTAGCTGGCGGTTCCCCTACCATTGCACCCCAGTTAAACCTAGAGGCATTTATCCAACAAGCGAGGGATTATGAAGCCATTAGCAACACTCTTTTAGGAGAAATGCTAAAACAGGTGCAAACGGAACAACTCACCCATCCAGTACCGGTTTTGCGGGCTAAAGAGATCGATCGCTGGGCCAGTTCTCAAGATTATCATCACTTGTTAGAAACAGGTAAAACAGAGTATAATCAAAAAGCTACGGCCAAGGGCGGATGGCGAAATTGGTAGACGCACCACACTCAAAATGTGGCGGCTTCGGTCATGGGGGTTCGAGTCCCCCTCTGCCCATAAGTTTAGAGTCTAAAAAAAGATAGTGTAATGCCTGAAATTAGTCTTTTTTTAGGAATTATTATAACGATCATCCCCCTCCTCATTTTTAGTTTTAGAATTGAAATAAAATAGTTATCAAGAAGTAGAGAATTTTAGTAACGTTCCAGTTTATTTTTAATTGAAACTATCCGTTTTAATCTTTGAGTAATAAGAAAATTTGGATCTATATTTTTCGCTCTATGTCTTAATGAACTTTGTACATTATTTAATGGAAAAGCGTGTTATCCTCGCCAATTACTTAAAATTTTTGATGCTTCATCGAAACTTAGTTTTTCTGATTTACCTATTAAAACATCACCTGCTTTTCTTACTTGTTTTTTAGAATATTCTGGTTTAATCCATGTCATACATTTACCTGTAGTATTCTCAGTTTTTTAGACTCTGTAACCTATCAATCTGTGATTTAAAGCCGAATCAAAAGTCAAGATGGCTCATTTACCAAATATATGTCAAATCTAAAGTAAAACCAGGTAAAACCGTTTCTCCTGATAAGAATTGTGGATTTTGTCGCATTTCTACTTTTTGATTGGGGCGATAAATCTCTACTTGTTTTTGTCGTCGATTAATCAACCATCCTAGTTTAGCCCCATTCTCCCTATATTCTTGCATTTTTAGCCGTGTTTTTTCAAGAGAATCGCTAGGAGACATTAATTCAACCACAAAATCAGGACATAAAGGGGCAAATTTTTCTTTTTCAGCAGCCGTTAAAAGATTCCACCGATCCTTATGTATCCAAGACGCATCTGGCGATCGCTCTGCACCGTTAGGAAGTTTAAACCCCCCCGAAGAGTCAAAAGATTTCCCTAGCTGACTTTGACGACTCCAGGCTCTTAATTGATAGGTTAACTCAGCATTGCGATCGCTGGTTTCGCTTCCTGTGGGCGGCATTATTATTAATTGTCCAGTTGCGGTGCGCTCAAATCTCAAATCACGGTTATTTTGACAAAGCTGAAAGAACTGCTCGTCAGTTAAATCAATTTCTAAATTGAGAGGTGCAGATAAACTGACGGTGTTACTGTTCATATTCTTTTTTTCATACCACTATAATTATTTAGATACTTGATGCAAGTATAACGGAGTTAAAGAAAGTGTAAGCCAACCCCTCGTTAAATGTTAACCCACACAAATCATCATAGGCCAATAAAAAGTTGAGCATTAATACAATTTAATTAAGTTCAGTAGAGTTCGATATGTAAATTTTTACCAAGCTGTTGAACAATCTCCTCCGCCTTAGCCAAGAGCACACCCAGACTAAAAGTTCTTTGATAAACTACAATGTAGGAATATCTTGAATTAAGGTTATAACAACCGCACTATTAACTGTAAACCATCATTCAACCTTGTACACACAAAGAGGATAAAGAATATCATGGGATTATTTGATCGCCTAAGTCGAGTCGTCCGAGCTAATGTCAATGATCTAGTTAGCAAAGCAGAAGATCCAGAAAAAGTCTTAGAACAAACCATCGTTGATATGGGGGAAGACTTAGTTCAGTTGAAACAGGCCTTTGGTCAAACCCTCGGTACCCAAAAGCGAACAGAAGGACAATATAAACAAGCACTCGGCGAAGCCAATAAATGGGAACAACGGGCAAAATTGGCCCTTTCTAAAGGAGACGAAACCCTTGCTAGAGAAGCATTAGTCAGGAAAAAAGCCCAAACTGACACAGCCACCACCTTAAAAGAGCAATTAGATCAACAAAGCGGTCAAATTGAAACCATGAAGCGGAATCTTACTGCCCTAGAAAGTAAAATTTCCGAAGCAAAAACCAAGAAAAATATGCTCATTGCTAGAGCCAAAGCCGCTAAAGCCAATGAAGCCCTACAACAAACTATGAGCGGCCTCAATACCAGTGGTTCTATGGCTGCCTTTGAGCGCATGGAAAACAAAGTCATGGATATGGAAGCTCGTTCCGAAGCCGTAGCAGATATAGGGGGAGCTAGTTTAGAGAACCAATTTGCTCAACTTGAATCTGGAAGCGGAGTAGAAGATGAATTAGCCATGTTAAAAGCCGAGATCACAGGCTCGGCTGAACCTAAAGGGGCATTACCAGAAGCTTCAAGCAGTGAAAAATCTGCCCCTAAAGATGAAGTCGTTGACGCAGAATTAGAAGACTTACGCCGTCAACTCGATAATTTATAAGAAAATAGGGAAACAATTACTAGAGCCGATGATTATCCCGAAAGTCAAGAAAAGCCAGTAGCAGAAATTGGCCAAACCTGTAAGCTAATAACTGGTAAGCGAATCGTTAATTACTGATAATTAAACTATGAGTAGTGTTCTCGAAATTACAGATCCCCAATTTGAGACAGAAGTATTTGAGACAGATATCCCTGTGTTGGTATATTTTTGGGCTGCTTGGTGCGGACCATGTCGCTTAGTGTCTCCTTCAGTGAAGAAAATTGCTGAAAGCTATGGCGATAGTCTCAAAGTTGTTAAGTTAGAGGTCGATCCCAACCCAGAAGCCCGAACAAAATGCAAGGTTGAAGGGGTTCCGGCTTTACGACTGTTTAAAGATAAAGAACTTTTGGCAGAACATGAAGGGGCGATCACTAGACAACAGTTAGATGAAATGCTTCAAAAATATCTCAACAAGGGATAATTAGATAATTAAGAGAAGAGGAAGCAGAAGAAGTAGGGGAGGCAAAAAGCTAGACTGTTTCTAACTCCCCAAACTCTTCCCACTTCCCACATCCTTGTGTAAAAAACTATGCGCTTCGCTCACCGGATTAAAGCTTTAGAAAAAAACGTCTTTGCTGATATGGATAGGGCTAAATCTCAAGCCATGAGCAACGGCAAAACGATTATAGATTTATCCTTAGGCTCATCAGATTTATCCGCCGCTCCAGAGGCGATCGCAGCCATCGAAACCTCTTTACACGATTCCCATACTCATGGTTATCTTCTCCACCACGGAACCCTGGGATTCAGGGAAACAGTGGGGCAATGGTATGAGCAAAAGTTCGGTATTGCCGTTGATCCCCATACAGAAATATTAACCTTGATTGGTTCCCAAGAAGGCACTGCCCATTTACCCTTAGCATTGCTTGATCCTGGTGACTTCGCCCTATTACTCGATCCGGGTTATCCTTCCCATGCAGGGGGAGTTTATTTGGCAGGGGGTCAAATTTATCCCATGCCTCTGTTAGCAGAAAATGATTTTTTACCCGTTTTTGAGACAATTCCCCCAGATGTTCTGGAACAAGCCCGGTTGATGGTCTTAAGCTATCCCCATAACCCCACCACAGCCACAGCCTCTCTATCATTTTTTCGTGAAGCAGTAGCCTTTTGTCAAGAACATGACTTAGTCTTAGTCCATGATTTTCCCTATGTTGATATTGTCTTTGAAGGCATGGCTACACCTCCGTCTCTTTTACAGGCCGATCCCCATAAGTCCATTTCCATTGAATTTTTTACCCTGTCTAAATCCTATAATATGGGAGGGTTTCGCATTGGCTACGCCATTGGCAATAGCGAGATCATTCAGGCATTAAGGCGGGTTAAAGCCGTTGTTGATTTTAATCAGTATCAGGGAATTCTAAACGGGGCGCTCGCTGCTTTAACAGGGAGTCAAGCGACTGTAGACAAAACAGTTAAGCGGTTTCAAACCAGACGAGATGCGTTTATTAAAGCCCTTGATCAAATTGGTTGGCAAGTCAATGCACCTCAAGCAACCATGTATGTCTGGGCAAAATTACCCCCAGCTTGGGCTCATAAGTCGGTTGAGTTTTGTACTCAGTTAGTGGCAGCAACAGGGGTTGCTGTGTCTCCTGGGGCGGGGTTTGGTAAACAAGGAGAAGGTTACGTTAGATTTGCCTTGGTCCATGATCCTGAAGTTCTAGAATTGGCTGTGGAAAAAATAGCTTTATTTCTTGGTGGTTAACAACAATCTTAAGTGTTACCAAGATTGGGTTAATGGTGTGACAGTTTTTGGTAAAGTTAAAGCATATATCTATTAGAAATAAATAACCATGAGTTGGACAAAAGTGCTTGCTGTTGATAGTCTTCCCGTGGGTTCTCGTCAAGTGGTAAAAACCGATGACCACAACTTATTATTGCTGAATCATCAAGGACAATTATACGCGGTCAAAAATTCCTGTCCTCATCTGAAAATTTCCCTCAAAAAAGCCAAGCTGACAGATGAAGGGGATCTGGTTTGTCCTATGCACCGCAGCGTTTTTGACCTCAAAACAGGTGCAGTTAAAACGTGGATTCCTTGGCCGCCCGTCGTAGGAAAAGCATTAGCAATGCTATCTCAAGAAAAAGCATTAGCTGTATTTCCTGTCAAAACCGAAGAGGGAAGTATTTGGGTTGATTTAACCTAGTTTGATGATTTTTTTGCTAAAAACCATGATTTGTCTACCTCCTTAATTAAGGGGGTAGCTGAAAAGGTGGAATTGTAAAAATTCTTAATTAAGTTAATTTTGGCAAAAAAATAGGGAACAATGAGCATAGAGCTTTTCTAAATAACCTAAAAACCATTAATTCAAAGCAATGAATTCCGTTACCGAAGTCCAACCACAAAACTCCATCAACGAACTCATGCCAGTGGTACAAACTTGGAATTTAAGCAAAGTTTATCGGACTGGCTTTTGGATGAACCAAAAATTGCGATCACTGAATGATTGCTCTTTCTCTGTTTATCAAGGGGAAACCTTTGGTTTATTAGGTCCTAACGGTGCAGGGAAAACAACCCTATTAAAGATGTTATTAGGTATTGTACGCCCTACTACAGGTCGCGCTGTCTTATTGGGGTATCCAGTGGGGAATCTTTCTGTTAAACAAAAGATAGGATACCTACCGGAAAACGCCTATTATTATGATTATTTGACCGCTTGGGAATTCCTCCAGTTTGTTGCAGGTTTATTTCAAATTCCTCCATCAATTCAAAAAAAACGCATTCCTGAACTCATTGATCTCGTCGGCTTGGCACAAAAAACTGCTAAAAAGAAACAATTAAGACAATATTCCAAAGGAATGCTACAACGAGTAGGCATGGCGCAAGCGTTAATTAATGACCCTGAAGTGGTGTTTTTTGACGAACCCATGTCAGGACTTGATCCGTTAGGGCGTTATCAAGTTAGGGAAATTGTTCTATCTTTAAAAGCCCAAGGCAAGACCATTTTTTTCAACTCTCATATCTTAACGGATATTGAGAAAATATGCGATCGCATTGCGATTTTAGCCAGAGGGGATCTTTTATGTGTGGGTTCCCTAGAAGAGATTTTAGGCCGTGCAGATGTTTATCAAGTTATTGTCAAAGGTGGTAGTCAAGAGGCGTTAGAACCTTGGATATCGGGTATCAAGGAAATTGAACACACTTGGCATGGACAATTAAATGGTGATCCTCACAAATTTATTGAGTTTTTAGGCACTATAGATGCTCAACTGCTCAGTTTACACCGCGCTCGTGCCTCTCTAGAAGAATACTTTGTTGAACAGTTGCGCTCAAGGGGTATTACTTCAAGTCAATAACATCTCCTGTTGGCATAGCTGAGATAACCCAAAAAACTAATGAAGAATATAAGAACGTTTATAGCACTCGGACTTGCAATTCTTGTAACCATTTGGGGTATCACGCAGGCCCCATCCCAAAGCATCGATACGAACCCTAAAGGAGACCAAACCGCACAGATACTGTTGATGTCGGAAGTAGAGTGGAGTCCCCTCAACCCTGCCCGTGGCGATCGAAGCCCCCAAGCTGGTACTCTTTGGGGAGATCGCACTAGCTCAGGAGCATCAGGTTTCCTCGTAAAATTTGTGGATGGCTTTTCGTCGCCCCCTCACATTCACAATGTCACTTATCGAGGAGTGGCCATTAGCGGGACAATTCACAACAATGACCCCAATGCTGAAAAAATGTGGCTACCAAAGGGTTCTTATTGGACGCAGCCTGCGGGAGATGTGCATATTACCTCTGCCAAGGGGAGTGATAACATTGCCTACATAGAAATTGAGGAAGGGCCATATCTTGTCCTTCCCCCAGAGAAAGCGTTTGATAGTGGTGAAAAGTCCATTAACGTGGACGAATCAAATATAGTTTGGCTAGACGCATCCAACATAAGTTGGATCGATAAGTCTAAAATCTCCACCTCTGAGGAAGAACCCCATCTCGCTTTTCTTTGGGGCAACCCAGAGGAGGTAGAGTTGAACGGGACTCTTCTTAAGTTACAACCTGGATTTAGTGGAAAGATACACAGCCACGCTTCAACCTTACGCGCTGTAGTGATTCAAGGTCAACTACAATACGAAGTGCTAGGCAAGACAAAGGTTAAGACCTTAGAACCAGGCAGCTATTTGGGCTCAAAGGGAGAATCTGTGCATCAGATTGCGTGCGAAGCGGAGGAAGACTGCATCATCTACGTGCGCGCAGAGGGCAAGTACGATGTAGTTTCCTTGTAGCCCTATAAGTAATCAATTTAACAAAGAATTAATCAAGGAATCACATGACAACTATTAAACACCTCAATTTAATAGACATTACAGCAGAGAATTTTAAACCCTATGGGCAATTAATTACCCCCTCTAAAGATGGCAAAGTTTATGATGGAATAGATGCTCAATTGTCATTAGAAAAGGGAATTCCTCGATTTTATATTATGCGTCTCAATGGACGAGGTCGTCAGTTTGATCGCATTACTCGTCATCAACAATGTACTCAATGTTTGGGGGCCTTAGAAGGGAAAGAATGGTTTATGGGAGTGGCCCCTCCAGGAAAGGAAAATCATCCTGATGTCACTCAATTAAAAGCGTTTAAAATTCCTGGTAATTGTTTTATTAAACTAGAAGTAGGAACTTGGCACGCAGGCCCTTATTTTGATTATGATACAGTTAATTTTTATAACTTAGAATTGAGTGATACAAACGTTGTCGATCATTTTACTTACAATTTTCTAGAGCAAGATAAGATCAAGTTTGCGATTGTTTAAGTTGCCATTTCTTCTCCTACCCCGCTCCTCTCAGCGCAACGGCAGGAGGTTTAATATCTAGCATAAGAGTGAGATTATCGATAATAAGGCATTTTAAAGTTAAATAATCTTATTTTTAATCTTTTTTCTTCCCTTCTGGCTCCTAACCTCTGCCTCTAATTATTAAGTATTTTTGTTATGATCTATTAAATCTTCGATCTGAAAAAATCAAAAAAATAATTACTACTTATGAAAAAGAATGTGTAGTAGTTCATGTCTCCTTCTATATCATTGAGATTCCATCCATTTAATACAGTTTTCCATTTCTTGTTTAATGATTTCTTGCTCATTAGAATAGCGACGGCCATGACCTGGTAATACCCACTGAAAAGGATAATGAGCTAACTTTTTCATAGACATAATTTGCTCTGACCAATCATACCAACAGAAACGATGGAAAGCATAGAGATGATTAAGATAAGAGGAAAAAGCGAGATGATCCCCTGCAAATAAATAGGTTTTCTTATATAAAAGAACCGTGTGTCCCTTAGTATGCCCAGGAACTGGAATAATTAATAAATCCGAAGTCAATTCAATGGGATCATCACCCGATAATTGACTTTCTACCCCTTGAGTTTTTTCCGTAATATCATCTTTATGCAGTATTCTTTCACAGCCAAAATGATTGGCAAATTTTTCATGATCAGCAATATCATCTTTATGGGTTAAATACATATATTGAATACCTCCCATTGCTTCTAACTGTTTCACTAATGGGGGAGAAAAGCGAGGAGAATCAACTAAAATATTGCCTTGATCTCGTTGAATGAAATAACTAGCTGCCCCAAAAGATTTCTCTGAATGATAACCACAATGATAAACATTTTCAGCAATTAATAAAGGAAATTCTCTCTGAACTTTGACGGGGTGACAAGAGTTGGAAAAAACGGATCAAATAACGGTTTCAGAATCTGAGTTGACTAAAAAATCAACCCTCTTAATAAGT
>JASJEA010000044.1 GCA_030064935.1 Crocosphaera sp.
TGTTCCATTTCAAAAGCGGGAGGATCATTAAGTTCAATTTCACCTGGATTATACAACCCCATGAGACATTCTCCTATTGTGTGCTAAATCAATTAACTCCTCAACCGTTAGACTGCGTTTCATTTGTACGGACAAATGACGAACCGAGTCTAACACCACTTGGGACTCTTCATGGTTTAAACTAATGCCATGTTGACTCAATAAATTGGTCAATAAATGTCGTCCCGAATGCTTACCTACCACTAAACGGCGTTTCCAACCCACTTCATCTGGGGAAAAGGGTTCGTAGGTTTGGGGGTTTTTCAAGACACCATGAGCATGAATACCTGACTCATGGGCAAAAATATTATCCCCAACGATCGCTTTCCAAGGGGGAAGAGCCACCCCAGATGCTTTAATAACCAGTTGAGATAACGCCCTTAAGCGAGACGTATCAACAGCTAAATCTACCTTATAGAGGCGTTTCAGTGCCATGATCATCTCTTCTAACGCCGCATTACCTGCCCTTTCCCCCAACCCATTCACCGTTGTATTGACGGAAACGGCTCCAGCTTGTAACCCCGCTAAGGCGTTAGCTGTGGCCAAGCCAAAATCATTATGGGTGTGCATTTCAATGGGGATGGTGAGGGACTTAACCAATTTTCCCACCTTTTCGCCGGTGGTCAAAGGGTCAAGAATACCGACGGTATCGCAGAAGCGAAAACGAGAAGCCCCTAAACTCTCAGCAAACTGAGCTACTTCTAGTAAAAATGACTCGTCAGCCCTCGAAGCATCTTCAGCCCCCACAGAGACGAATAAACCGTGATCTAGAGCAAAGTTAAGACTATCCCGTAACCGTTCCCAAACCAGATTCGTTTTTCCTTTAAATTTTGCCTTAATTTGAATTTCAGACACAGGAACCGAAATATGAACCCTTGTTAAACCACAGGCGATAGAGGCCTCAATATCAGAACGCACCGCACGGTTCCAACCTAAGAGGGCTGTTTTTAACCCCTTACGGACAATGGTTGTAATGGCTTGGGCTTCACTACCGCCCATGGCTGGAACACCTACTTCCAACTCAGGAATACCAATGGCATCCATCATCGAAGCGAGCGCACATTTTTCCTCTGCACTAAAAACAATCCCGGCAGCTTGCTCTCCGTCCCGTAGGGTTGTATCATTAATATGGACATGGTTCATAGCGTAAACTCCTCAAATGCAAAATTGATTAGGGTAATTGGAAATAAATTTGAGCATCTAGCCAATCCCAAATGGTTTGCAGTTGATTTAGGGAGATTAGTCCGTATTGCCAGAGAAGCATGGGAATGGGATCACATGGCTGTCGTCGGTTATTAAAAACAACCGCTAGATCGTCCCTAGAGAGATCCATTTCTTGTTGTAAAAATTGACTGAATTCCGTAGAAATTGAATGGTTTTCCATGACAGCACTGAAAAGTTCTGTTATCAACAATTAAGAGGTTAAGAGCCAAACATTAGGAGACTGGGTTAGAGGAGCAACGGGTAATCACATTGCCTTGCCAACCTAAGTCATAACTGAGAAACCCAGCAAGACACTTAAAGAGGAAGAATATAATAATCGACCATCATTGGGTACAAAATCCCAGACTAAGGCGGCTTATCCCTAAATTTTCTCAGTATAGTAGCAGGAATACTTGTGAGGATGGGACTCTTAGCTCAATGGTTCTAGAGTAAGAAAGAGTTAAGAATTTCCCTACTCAATGCTAGAGTGTTGCCTTTTGGGACAACCTTTGATAGATTCACGATCAACAGTTTCCCAACATCGCTCTAGCCAATCTAGCAATTCTTGTCGAGAAGCGACCACTCCATAGACAACACTGCGCAGTAAAATAGCATGATTTCCATGTTCTATTTCTGCCCACAGAGAGCCGTCTTGAGGACACCAACAGGGAATCGTCAACTCTTGAAGACGGTGAAAAACGGCCCAGCGATCGCAACGAGAAACTTTCTCAATTTGACTGACTAAAACATCAGGACGATTGGGTTGCATATTCATTATAGGGTAAAGGTCAAGGTAGGTTTTGTATCTTTTGTTCCAATTCTTCAATTCGGTCCAACAAATTCCGAATAACTTGCCCTTCAACATCCGGTAACTTACCATGTTCTAAAGGGCAACCCCGACCACTGCGGGAGATGATACGACCAGGGATTCCTACCACAGTGCAATCATGGGGAACATGACGTAAAACGATTGATCCTGCACCAACACGAACATGATTGCCAATTTCAATGTTTCCCAACACTTTTGCGCCAGCACCGACAACCACTGAATGGCCTAAAGTCGGGTGACGTTTACCGCTTTCCTTGCCCGTACCCCCTAGGGTAACATTTTGATAGATGAGGCAATTATCGCCAATAATGGCTGTTTCGCCAATCACCACCCCCATACCATGATCGATAAACACCCCTTGGCCAATGGTAGCTCCAGGATGAATTTCAATTCCCGTAAGGAAACGGGCAATATGAGAGATAAAACGGGGTAAAAAAGGGAACTTTCTCCGCCATAATTCGTGGGAAAGACGATGGAGCACCAAAGCGTGTAACCCTGGATAGCAACACACCACCTCTAACCAATTACGGGCTGCGGGATCTCTTGCAAAAATGATTTGAAAATCTTGCCGCAGGGAGTTAAATAGGTTGGGCCGAGAAGTTTGTAGTTCAGAAACAGGGCTTTCTGAAATACTTCCACGACGCTCTCTGACAGGGAGTGATCCAAACATTAAATTCCGTGCTTGCGCATAGACTTAGTTGTTATGCTTATACCAAGTTCCCTTTTTCCCCCTTCTCCCTAAGCACTGGGTCAAATTGATTAATCTTATTAATGGTAAAGGTAAAGTTATTAAAACAAGATACGATCAGTGTTTAGACGTTTTTAATTTTTTTTTTGGGTCAGGGTGCAAGACTTTTTGCCTAGGGGTTCAGGTATTTTTAGGGTTGGGGTTTTATATTTATGTACTCAGGTAAAATCATCGTGTGCTGGTGATTTGACTGACTTTTGGAGCTTTAGTTAACCCAATCTAAGCAGCACTCAAAATCAAGAAAGAATCAAAGGGCTGAAAGGGTGATTAAATAAAGAGTGTAGTTAGTTTCTGCCTCCAACACTCTAAGAAAATGGTTGCATAGCAAATCTGCCCAAGAGAAAATGTTACATTGGATACAGAATTGAATTCCGTGACAGCACTGGGGAGGCAAGAGGAGGCTAACTCGGTGTTTCCTTTCCCAAGAGGGAGACTAGAGAGAACATGAAGTCAGAAGCGAGAAATTGTTTTTGAGACCAATAGTTATGCTCGTCTCAAAAGCGATTTACCCTCAAAGATGGGTTTTTAGACCCGATTGTTTTCGATAATGATCTATTGATTTACAATCCGGCACTTCCATCGTGAGTATAAAACCAGAGGAGAAAAAACAAGAGAATAATAAAGTCAAAGCCTTACGTAATAAGACTTAGACCATGAGTACATAAATTCCCGACTCCTCCCGTAAAAATACAGAAGCCTCCCCTCATAAATACCAGGACCGCACCCCGAAAAAAAAAATAATTTGCCCCAAATCTTGTGTAAATCAGGGTTTGGGGATATGAGTACAGATTAAGTAATTCAATCAATCCTAACCCACTCAAAAACCACCTACCCCAAATGAGGGGGATGGTATAAATGACATAGCGCCAAAGACACACAGTTCATTGTTTTACCCAATTGCTCATTATCAAGCCTCCGACTAATTCCTCTTACTGTCAGGCTTTAGCTCACCCTCTAACTCACGGAATTTAATGTTACAATCTACTGGTCTGATTAACACTGACGCATCTACGGCTAATCAAGCGAATCCGACGGGAAGTTCGTTTATTCCCCAAGGCAAAGGAAATTGTGCTTGTCCCTCAAGTGGAGAGAGTTCGCAAACCATAGATGCAAATATTCAAGAAAGAATAGCCAAACACCCTTGTTACAGTGAAGATGCCCATCATCACTATGCACGGATGCACGTCGCCGTCGCCCCTGCCTGTAACATTCAATGCAACTATTGTAACCGCAAATATGACTGTGCCAACGAGAGTCGCCCAGGGGTAGTTAGTGAAGTTTTAACCCCCGAAGAAGCAGCGCATAAAGCATTAGTCATTGCGGGTAAAATACCTCAAATGACCGTCTTAGGCATTGCCGGACCTGGTGATCCCTTAGCAAATCCCAAGCAAACCTTTCGCACCTTTGAGTTAGTTGCGGACAAAGCACCAGACATTAAACTGTGCTTATCCAGTAACGGATTGATGTTACCCGAATATGTTGATCGCATCAAAGAATTGAACATCGACCACGTTACTTTGACAATTAACATGGTAGATCCCAAGATCGGGGAAAAAATCTATCCTTGGGTGCGCTATAATCGCAAACGCTACAAAGGCATCGAAGGGGTTAAGATTCTCCATGAAAAGCAAATGGAAGCCCTAGATGCCCTGAGGGAAGCCGACATCCTTTGTAAAGTTAACTCCGTCCTGATTCCAGGAGTCAACGATCAACATTTAGCCGAAGTTAACGAAGTGATTCGTTCTAAAGGTGCATTCCTCCACAACATTATGCCCTTGATTTCTGCACCTGAACACGGCACCCACTTCGGGTTAACTGGACAAAGAGGACCCACACCCAAAGAACTGAAAAATGTTCAAGATGGCTGTTCTGGCAACATGAAAATGATGCGCCACTGTCGTCAATGTCGTGCCGACGCAGTAGGTTTACTCGGAGAGGATCGCTCCCAAGAATTTACCAAAGATAAATTCTTAGAAATGACCCCTGAGTATGATGTAGCCAAACGCCAGGAAGTTCACGATAACATCGAGAAATTCAACACTGAACTCAAAGCAGCGAAGGCGCAACAAAAGGCAGAAAAGAAAGCCAACGCCCCTAAAATCTTAGTTGCAGTAGCAACCAAAGGCAACCGCTTAGTTAACCAGCATTTCGGCCACGCCAAAGAATTTCAAATCTTTGAAGTAGATGGAACCGACGTTAAATTCGTGGCACACCGTAAAGTGGATCACTACTGTCAAAGTGGTTACGGTGAAGAAGCAACCCTGGACAACATTATTAAATCCCTCTCTGATTGTAAAGGGGTACTCGCCTCTAAGATTGGAGACTGTCCCCAAGAAGAGTTACGCAAAGCTGGTTTAGAACCCTACGAAGCTTACGACATAATCGATAATGTTGCCATCAACTTCTACAAAGATTATATGCAAAAACAAGCATTAGGAGCCTAGTGTTATGATCAACACTCTTAACTATCGCCCTCAAGGTTCCCAAGTTTCCTCACCAGGAAGTTCTCAAACCGCCGTCATCAACCCTTCCAGTTCAAATTCAACTCAAACGGAAAATAACTGTAATACTTGCGTTGATGACTATTCCATTCCCCCCTGTACAGGGTTTTCCAAAGACTATAGTTGTTTTCCTACCTTAGATAATCTTACCCCATAAAATCGGAGCTTAGTATCATGAGTTACACCATTACTGATCAATGTATTGCCTGTCATCGTTGTCGGGATGCTTGTCCTACGGGTGCTATTACAGTACAAGATAATGTGTTTCTCATTGATGCAAGCCTCTGTAATGATTGTCAAGGCTATTATGGAACCCCCCAGTGTGCCTCCGTGTGTCCTACCAACTCCGCTTGCTTGCCTTCTTATCAAGTCACTGGGGGCAGTAAAAACCAAATCGCTGACTATTGGGATATCTGGTTTAACCGTTATAACAATCTAGTCAGCAACCTCAAAGGAAAACAAACAAGTTCTTATTGGGAACAATGGTTTGATGCTTACTCCCAAGAAATTTCCACTTTAATGATGGCGAATAGTTAAGACAAGGTAATCGTTTTAAGCCTCTCCTGATGGGCTTAATGTTATTAAGCCCCTAGTGAACTCCTGCCCCCTGACTTGATCTGACTTCTGACTTCTGGTATAAACTGATGAGAGACTGTATATATTTAGACAATAATGCAACCACCCAAATAGATGAGGAAGTATTGGGCGCAATGATGCCCTATCTCACCCTCTACTATGGCAACCCCTCCAGTATGCACACCTTTGGAGGACAAGTAGGAAAAGCCGTTAAAACCGCAAGAGAACAAGTAGCCTCTTTGCTCGGGGCCGAACCTTCAGAGATTGTTTTTACCAGTTGTGGTACAGAAGGAGATAATGCAGCTATACGTGCAGCATTAACCGCCCAACCCAATAAACGTCATATTATCACCACAGAAGTAGAACACCCAGCCGTTTTAAATCTTTGCAGACATCTAGAAAAACAAGGCTATACCGTAACTTATCTGGGAGTAGATAGTCAGGGCAGATTGGATCTTGATGAAGTGCAAGCTTCCTTAACCGGTAGCACAGCCCTTGTGACCATCATGTATGCTAATAATGAAACAGGAGTCGTCTTCCCCATCGAACAAATAGGGGCAATGGCCAAAGAATATGGGGCCTTGTTTCACGTTGATGCTGTGCAAGCAGTGGGGAAAATCCCCCTAGATATGAGCAATAGCACCATCGATATGTTAACCCTGTCCGGTCATAAACTTCATGCGCCCAAGGGGATAGGTGCTTTATATGTGCGAAAAGGAACCCGTTTCCGTCCCTTTATGGTTGGAGGACATCAAGAAAGGGGCCGCCGTGGGGGAACGGAGAATGTCGCCGGGATCGTTGCTTTGGGTAAGGCTTGTGAGTTAGCAGAATATCACTTGGCCAATATTTCTCATGAGCAACAATTAAGAGATTATTTAGAAACCAGCATTTTAACCCTGATTCCTGATACAGTTGTAAATGGAAGCACTAAAGAAAGATTACCTAATACAACAAATATTGGTTTTAAATATATTGAAGGAGAGGCCATTTTACTTTCCATGAATCAGTTTGGTATTTGTGCCTCCTCCGGTTCTGCTTGTACCTCTGGTTCCCTCGAACCCTCTCATGTATTGAGAGCAATGGGACTTCCCTATAGTGTATTGCATGGTTCCATTCGCTTTAGTCTCTCTCGTTATACCACCCAAGATGAGATAGAGCGTGTCATTGAAGTTTTACCTGATACAATAGCCCGTTTACGCGCCATGTCTCCCTTTAGTAGTGATGACGCAACCTGGTTGCAAGAACAGGAAAAAGCAGCCCTTGCTAAGAATTAAGAATGAAGAATGAAGAATGAAGAGTTAAGAATGAAGAATTAGGAAAGAAAAACATTAAATTCTCGATTCTACATTTCAAATTCTACATTTTCCCCTCACCTATTAACGAAGAATTAAACTGGTAACTGAATCATGTGGGAATATACAGACAAAGTAATGGATCTCTTCTATAATCCTCGTAATCAAGGAACGATTACCGAGAAAGAAGAAGGACAAGCGATCACAACAGGAGAAGTAGGTAGTATTGCTTGCGGTGATGCTCTAAGATTGCACTTAAAAGTCGAAGAAAAGACAGAGATTATTCTTGATGCTCGTTTTCAAACCTTTGGTTGTGCCTCTGCCATCGCCTCCTCCTCTGCCTTAACGGAGTTACTGGTGGGCAAAACCTTAGATGAAGCTTTAAACCTCACCAATAAAGAGATCGCCGACTTTTTAGGAGGTTTACCGGAAGAGAAAATGCACTGTTCCGTCATGGGACAAGAAGCCTTAGAAGCAGCTATCTTTAACTATAGAGGCATTCCCTTAGATAACCACGAAGAGGATGAAGGGGCCTTGATTTGCCGTTGCTTCGGCGTTACCGATAGTCGCATCCGTCGCATTGTCTTAGAAAACGACTTAACCACCGCAGAACAAGTTACCAACTATATCAAAGCCGGGGGCGGATGTGGTTCTTGTTTAGCAGATATCGATGATCTGATCGCCGAAATCGTACAAGAGAAAGCCGCCGCCGTCGCCATTGCCACAGAAGTAGTTAAAGCCAAATCAGAAACCTTACCCCTAACCAACCTACAAAAAATTACCCTTATTCAACAAGTCCTAGAAGAAGAAGTTAAACCTGCCTTAGCCCAAGATGGAGGTGACGTGGACTTGTTTGATGTCGAAGGAGACTTAGTCAAAGTGGTCCTTAAAGGAGCCTGTGATTCTTGTCCCAGTAGTACCGCAACCTTAAAAATGGCCATCGAAGCCAGACTACGGGATCGGGTTTCCCCAGACTTAAACGTAATTGCAGTGTAAATCAATAACTAACCTATAACCTGGAGAACATTATGTTAACCCAAAAAAAAGGTCGAGAGCGATCGCCTCCATAAGCGTCGCTTCTCGCCGGACGTTAAGAGAATTGACTCTTCATACGTCACCTCTTGACCCCATGAGTAAAGTTTCACAGCCTTTACTCACCCCATGAAGCCATCCTTAAACAACTTAAGTTGGCTTCATACCTAGGAAGACATCCACTAACGTAAATAGGGAAGGTTCTAATCGCATGAAAGTACCCATGTTTCCTAACCGAAATACAAATCATCTTTACGTTAGCAAAGGATCAAGCTTCCCATTTTGTAAACTCACTGTCTCATAAGCGAGAATCAACTATGCGTCAAATTGCATTCTACGGAAAAGGCGGTATTGGTAAATCTACTACCTCTCAGAACACCATTGCTGCAATGGCTGAAAACAACCGCATTATGATTGTAGGTTGTGACCCTAAAGCAGATTCTACCCGTTTGATGCTTCACTGTAAAGCGCAAACCACCATCCTACACTTAGCAGCAGAACGGGGAACCGTAGAAGACCTCGAACTCGAAGAAGTGTTACTAGAAGGATACCAAGGAGTCAAGTGTGTTGAGTCCGGTGGTCCTGAGCCTGGAGTTGGATGTGCTGGTCGTGGTATCATCACCGCCATTAACTTCCTAGAAGAAGAAGGTGCTTACGAAGACCTAGACTTCGTATCCTACGACGTATTAGGAGACGTTGTTTGCGGTGGATTCGCTATGCCTATCCGTGAAGGAAAAGCACAAGAAATCTACATCGTAACCTCTGGTGAAATGATGGCGATGTACGCTGCTAACAACATCGCTCGTGGTATTCTTAAGTACGCTCACACCGGTGGAGTACGTTTAGGTGGTTTAATTTGTAACAGCCGTAACGTTAACTGTGAAGCTGAGTTAATCGAAGAATTAGCTCGTCGTCTCGGTACCCAAATGATTCACTTCGTACCTCGTTCTAAGCAGGTACAAGAAGCTGAATTACGTCGTATGACTGTTATCGAATACTCTCCTGAGCACCCCCAAGCTGACGAGTATCGTCAATTGGCTGAGAAAATCGAGAATAACACCAACTTAGTTATTCCTACTCCTATCACAATGGAAGAACTTGAAACCTTATTGGTTGACTTCGGTATCCTCGGTGGTGAAGACGAGTACCAGAAAGTTCTTGAAGCTGATAAAGCTAAAGTTAAAGCTTAGACTGAGTCTCGCTTAATTAGTAGGATTGAGGATCACTCTGAGGCAAAAGTGAATAGTGAACCACTATCAACTTTGAACTCCTTTTGCCTTCCCCTCTTTCCCTTTTCGATAATTTTCCTTCTACACCAACTTTGAGAGGAACACCATGGCAACAGTTGAAGAAAATAAGAAGCTCATTGCCGACGTTCTGTCGACTTATCCCGAAAAAGCTGCTAAAAAGCGTGAAAAACACCTCGGTGTTTACCAAGAAGGTGAAGCTGATTGTGGCGTAAAATCTAATAAACAATCCTTACCTGGGGTAATGACCGCTCGTGGTTGTGCCTATGCAGGTTCAAAAGGGGTGGTTTGGGGTCCTATTAAGGACATGATCCACATCTCCCACGGTCCTGTTGGTTGTGGTTACTACTCCTGGTCTGGTCGTCGTAACTATTACATCGGAACCACTGGGGTTGACACCTTCGGTACCATGCAGTTTACCTCCGATTTCCAAGAACGGGACATCGTTTTTGGTGGAGATAAAAAACTCAAGAAAATCGTTGATGAAATCGAAGAATTATTCCCCCTCAACGGTGGTATTTCTGTTCAGTCAGAATGTCCCATTGGTTTAATTGGAGATGACATCGAAGCAGTTGCTCGTGAAAAGAGCAAAGAAACCGGTAAATCTGTCGTTCCCGTCCGTTGTGAAGGGTTCCGTGGGGTTTCTCAGTCCTTAGGACACCACATCGCTAACGACATGATCCGTGACTGGGTTTTCCCAACTGCTGATAAAGAAAACGAAGAAAAAGGATTTGAAGGCACTCCTTATGACGTAGCTATCATCGGTGACTACAACATCGGTGGTGATGCTTGGTCTAGCCGTATTCTCTTAGAAGAAATCGGTCTTCGTGTGGTAGCACAATGGTCTGGTGATGGTACCTTAACCGAGATGAAGGCTACACCCAACGTTAAGTTGAACCTCATCCACTGTTATCGTTCCATGAACTACATCAGTCGTCACATGGAAGAAAAATATGGTATTCCCTGGTTAGAATACAACTTCTTTGGACCTAGCAAGATTGCTGAATCCTTAAGAGCGATCGCTGCACGGTTCGACGAGAAAATTCAAGCGAAAGCTGAAGAAGTTATCGAGAAGTACAAACAGCAATCTGAAGAGATCATTGCTAAGTACCGTCCTCGTTTAGAAGGCAAAACCGTAATGATGATGGTGGGTGGTTTACGTCCCCGTCACGTGGTTCCTGCTTTCAAAGACTTAGGCATGGAAATCATCGGAACCGGATACGAATTCGCTCACGGTGATGACTACAAACGTACCACCAACTACGTTGAAGATGCTACCCTCATCTATGATGACGTAACCGGTTATGAGTTTGAAGAGTTCGTTAAAGAACTTAAGCCTGACTTAGTAGCTGCCGGTATTAAAGAGAAGTATGTCTTCCAAAAAATGGCTCTTCCCTTCCGTCAAATGCACTCTTGGGATTACTCCGGACCTTACCACGGTTATGATGGCTTCGCTATCTTCGCCCGTGACATGGACTTAGCCCTCAATAGTCCCACCTGGGGATTAATTGGCACCCCTTGGAATAAATAAGAGGGAGATTGATCATGGGGAACCGGGGAAGTCAGAAGTCAGAAGTCAGAAGTCAGAAGTATTAAAGTCATAATATTCTCTACTCTTCTTCTTCTACCTACTCTCTCCAACCTTTCCCCTCTCCCTTTCCTTTCCAAGATTCTTTGTCTGAGATATCCATCCTATACTGGAGTTACCACCAATGGCTCAAAACGTAAACAACATTAAGGATCACGTTGATCTGTTTCATCAGCCTGAATACCAAGAACTTTTTGACAACAAGAAACAGTTTGAAGGAATGCCTTCTGCTGATAAAGTTCAAGAAGTGGCTGAATGGACCAAAACCTGGGAATATCGGGAAAAGAACTTCGCTCGTGAAGCCCTAACCGTTAACCCTGCCAAAGCTTGTCAACCTTTAGGTGCATTATTAGCTGCTATTGGTTTTGAAGGAACTTTACCCTTCGTACATGGTTCTCAAGGTTGTGTGGCTTACTTCCGTACCCACTTAACCCGTCACTTCAAAGAGCCTGTTAGTGCTGTTTCTTCTTCCATGACTGAAAACGCTGCTGTTTTCGGTGGATTGAAGAACATGGTTGATGGACTTCAAAACTCCTACGCTCTCTACAAGCCTCAAATGATCGCCGTCTGTACCACTTGTATGGCTGAGGTTATTGGGGATGACTTAGGTGCTTTCATCGGAAATGCTCGTCAAGACGGTGCGATTCCTGAGGATTTACCCGTTGCTTTTGCTCATACTCCTAGTTTTGTGGGTTCTCACATCACTGGTTATGACAGCATGATGAAATCTATTCTTTCTACCTTAACCAAGGACCAGAAGAAAGAAACCACCAACGGTAAAATTAACTTCATCGCTGGATTTGAAACCTATATCGGTAATGTCCGTGCGTTGAAAAATATCATCTCTGCGTTTGACTTAGATGCTACCCTTTTAAGTGACACCGAAATGTACTTAGATTCTCCCAACTTAGGGGAATTCAAAATGTACCATGAAGGAACTTCCTTAGAAGATGCTGCTGATTCTATCAACGCTGAAGCTACCATTGCCCTTCAAACCTACACCACTCCTAAAACTCGTGAATACATCGAGAAAGAGTGGGGACAAAAAACCTTCACCTATCGTCCTTGGGGTGTTAAAGCCACTGATGAGTTCTTAATGGGCTTATCTGAGTTAACCGGCAAACCCATTCCCAAAGAGTTTGAAATCGCTCGTGGACGCGCTGTTGACGCAATGACTGATACTCAAGCTTGGGTACATGGTAAGCGCGCTGCTGTTTACGGTGATCCTGATCTGGTCATGGGCTTATTACAGTTCATGTTAGAAATGGGTATCGAACCTGTTCACGTCTTGGTTAACAACAGCACCAAGGAATTTATTGCCGAGGCTGAAGCTTTATTAGCTGCTAGCCCCTACGGACAACAAGCTACCGTTTGGGGTGGTAAAGACTTATGGCATATGCGTTCTTTACTCTTCACTGAGCCTGTTGACTTCATTGTTGGTAATTCCTACGCTAAGTATTTAGAGCGTGATACCAAGACTCCTTTAATCCGTATCGGCTATCCTATCTTCGATCGCCATCACTTACATCGCTACTCCACCATTGGTTATGAAGGTACTATCAACCTACTTACCTGGATCGCTAATGGACTGATGGACCAATTAGATCGCAAGACAGATACCCCTGCTGTAACGGATATTTCTTTCGACTTAGTTCGTTAATTACAGGAAATCTGAATACGAGGGAGATCAGGAGCATTCAGGGAGTCCCTACTCCCCCCTCTCCCCCTCTTTTTTGAAGTCAGAAGTCAGAAGTCAGAAGTTTGAAGTCAGAAGTAATATTTTCTTCCTCTGCTTCTCCTGCCCTCAAAAACTCTCTGCCATTATTTTTAATCAAGATGAGGAAATGGTTATGACGAGTCCTACCCATTCCAGGAAAAAAAAATTCACTCTTGACCCCCTTTCCCCCCTAAAACGCTGGCTTAATAAGATAGAGGTTAATAGTACCTCGTTTGCTCATTTTCTTTGTCGGGTGATTCCTTGTTCGTGTCCATTTGAGCGAACTATAACGGTGTTAGGACGCAGTTTAATTCATATTCCTCCTCTATGTAAGTTGAATCCTTTTTATCACGAATTTGTGGGTTTACGACTCAAAGCATTAACTTATTTGGCTGATATTTGTGGTGAAAATGTTGATCATTATATTTGTTAAAAATAGGAAATAAAAAAGGATTATTGAGTTACGGATTTGTGATGAGAATTCTCCATTCTCCATTCTCCATTCTCCATTCTCCATTCTTGGGTCACTGGTAATTATTAGGGAATTCATTCATGAAACTAACAAAGAGCAAAATCAATGATTTATTGACACAACCCGGTTGTGAACATAATCAAAATAAGGAAGGTAAAGGTAAAAATAAGTCTTGTACTCAACAAGCTAACCCCGGTTCTGCTCAAGGGGGTTGTGCCTTTGATGGAGCTTCTATTGCCTTAGTTCCTATCACCGATGCTGCTCATTTGGTTCATGGTCCGATTGGCTGTTCTGGTAATAGTTGGAATAGTCGCGGAAGTCTCTCTAGTGGTCCCATGACTTATAAGATGGGTTTGACCACTGACTTATCAGAAAATGATATTATTTTTGGTGGAGAAAAAAAGCTTTATAAGGCGATCGCTAAGTTAATAAAAAAGTATAATCCGGCCGCAGTTTTTGTCTATTCTACTTGTGTTACTGCTCTGATTGGTGATGATTTAGATGCCGTTTGTAAGGCTGGCACTGACAAGTTTAACACTCCTATTATTCCTGTTCATTCCCCCGGTTTTGTCGGTAGTAAAAACCTAGGCAACCGTCTCGGTGGTGAGGCTTTATTACAGCATGTTGTTGGGACAAGAGAGCCTGAATATATCACTGCTTATGACATTAATTTAATCGGTGAATATAATGTTGCCGGGGAAATGTGGGGTGTACTTCCTCTGTTCAAAAAGGCGGGTATTCGCGTTTTAGCAAAGATTACGGGAGATGCACGTTATCAAGAAGTATGTTCTGCTCATCGGGCTAAACTCAATGTCATGATCTGCTCTAAAGCCTTAATTAATATGGCTTCTGCGATGCAGGAACGCTACAACATTCCCTACATCGAAGAGTCTTTTTATGGTATTGCAGATATGAACCGTTGTTTACGCAACATCGCTCAATTTTTTGGAGATGAAGTATTAATAGAACGCGTAGAAGCAATCATCGAAGAAGAAACCGCTAAGTTAAACCTTGCTTTGGCCCCTTATAGAGAACGTCTCAAGGGTAAGCGCATGGTATTGTACACCGGTGGGGTGAAAAGTTGGTCTATTGTTTCAGCAGCACAAGATTTAGGCATGGAAGTGGTGGCAACTAGCACCAAGAAAAGCACAGAAGAAGATAAGGGACGGATTAAGAAACTTTTGGGAAAAGATGGCATTATGCTCGAAAAAGGCAGCCCAGAAGAGCTTTTAAGAGTTATTCAGAAGACAAATGCTGACCTGTTGGTAGCAGGGGGAAGAAACCAATATACGGCACTCAAGGCTAAGATTCCTTTCTTAGATATTAACCAAGAACGTCATCACCCCTACGCAGGTTATATCGGCTTGATAGAAATGGCCAGGGAATTGAGCGAAGCAGTTTATAGCCCGATTTGGAAACAAGTTCGTAAACCCTCCCCTTGGGAAATATGGCAACAGGAACATGAGAGTTTATTGAATTTAGAAGCAGAAGGAGAATGATGAATGGAGAATGGAGAATGGAGAATGATGAATGGAGAATGATGAATGGAGAATTAAATAATTAATTTTCCATTCTATGTTGGCCTCGCAAGTAACAAGAAAGACGGAGTAAACGGAAATGACAACCATACTAAACCCTAATAAGTCTCTATCAGTTAACCCTTTAAAAATGAGTCAACCTCTTGGTGCGGCTTTAGCGTTCCTAGGGTTGCGCAAAATGATGCCTCTGTTTCATGGTTCGCAAGGATGCACTGCTTTTGCGAAGGTGGTCCTCGTACGCCATTTTCGTGAGTCTATCCCTCTGTCTACCACTGCCATGACAGAAGTTAGCACCATTTTGGGCGGAGAAGATAATATAGAACAGGCAATCTTAACGATTCTCGAAAAATATAATCCCCAAATCATTGGCCTGTTAACTACTGGTTTAACGGAGACAAGAGGGGATGACATGAAGGGTATTTTAAAGACATTTCGGGATAAACATCCAGAATTAGATACTTTTCCCCTTGTTTCTGTTTCCACTCCTGATTATAAGGGTTCATTGCAGGATGGTTATAGCGCAGCCGTAGAAGGGATAGTTGCTGCTGACTATGGAAATGTGCCCGATGATGAGCCGCCAACGGTGGGAATGAAACCCCAGGTAACGGTGTTAGGTGCATCCCATTTATCCCCCGGAGATGTAGAAGAAATCAAAACCATCATTGAAGGGTTTGGTATCTCCCCGATTATGGTTCCTGACTTGTCCGGTTCTTTGGATGGCCATTTAGAAGATGATTATCACACAGTGACGACAGGGGGAACCAGTTTAACCCAATTGAAACAGTTAAACCGTTCTTGTTTAACCTTCGCCATTGGGGAAAGTATGCGTAAAGCTGCAACAATTTTACAAGAACGTTTTGGCACAAAGTATAAAGTTTTCCCCCGTTTAGCTGGTTTAGATACAGTTGATTCGTTCTTGTGGGAACTGTCTCAAATTTTAACGGCCCGTTGCGATCATCACTTTCCCATTGTGCCTAATGTTCCCGCCCATTTACAACGGCAACGTCGTCAGTTACAGGATGTTATTTTAGACACTCATTTCTATTTTGGTGGCAAAAAAGTTGCTCTAGCTTTAGAACCCGATTTACTCTATCAAACCGCTTGGTTATTAACAGAAATGGGAGCAACGATTCAGGCGGCTGTTACCACAACTAAGTCCCCACTTTTGCAAGATTTACCCATAGAAACTGTGACCATTGGAGACTTAGAAGATCTAGAAGAATTGGCAATGGGAGCAGATTTGATTATTACTAATTCTCACGGTACTTCCTTAGCTAAACGCCTTAAAGCACCCTTATATAGAATGGGTTATCCTATCTTTGATCAATTGGGGTTAGGGCAACGCTGTTTAGTGGGTTATCGTGGCACCATGAAGTTTTTATTTGATGTTGGCAATATTCTTATGGAAGAAGAAGCCAAACATAGTCCCGTTGCCCTTCACCAACACGGGTTAACTGTTTAAAGTTTCCCCTTATTTCATTCATCTGAGAGGAAAAACATGAAAGTTGCATTTACTACTAGCGATAACGTCCATGTCAACGCTCACTTTGGTTGGGCTAAGAACATTGACTTATATGATGTCTCTCCTGACGGCTTCGATTTTGTTAATACCTTAGAGTTTGGTGGCGACTTAAAAGAAGACGGAAATGAAGATAAATTAGTGCCGAAACTAGAGGCATTAGATGGCTGTACTTTACTTTATGTTTCTGCTATTGGTGGCAGTGCCGCAGCCCGTTTAATTCGTCAAAATGTGACACCCATTAAAGCAAGAACTGATCAAGATAAGATTGATGAAATTCTTGGGGAATTAGTCAAAACATTAAAAGGTAATCCTCCTCCTTGGTTACGGAAGGTTCTACAAAAAGAAGCGGGAATTGAACCAACTCCTAATTTTTTATCTGAGGACGAATAAAGAGTAAGATAAGAGGGGAATAATTCCCCTATACTTTCTTTCTTCAGTCCGAACATCTATGAATAATTGAACCTAAAATAGGTTAAAATTGTTCATAGATAACAGAACCGTACTCATTGTAATTGTTATTATGACAACAACAACAACAACAGCCAATCCGGAAGCTAATTCTCTCTTAGTCGAAAACAGTCCTTTTTTACAATCATTAGTACAGCAGATACGCGCCTACGATCATTATGGAGTGTATCGGACTTGGACTGATGAACTGGTTATCGCACCTTATGTTATTCCTAAGAAAAAAAGACGGGAGATTTCTTTAGAAGGAGAGATTGATCCCACCACGAAATTGAGAATTATCTGTTATTTTCGGGCTATTGCTGCCTTAATAGAAAAAGAAACAGGATTATTATGTCAAGTTGTTGTTGACTTAAACCATGAAGGGTTTGGTTGGGCTTTAGTTTGGGGCGGAAAATTAATGGTAGTTTCTCGCAGTTTACGGGATGCTCATCGCTTCGGTTTCGACACCTTAGAAAAGTTAAACGAACAAGGAACTAAACTAGCTAATGCTGGTATTGAGTTAGTTGGAAAGTTTCCTGAAGTTTCGAGGCTTTAATTTAAGGAAACGGTAATGTTTTTTGTCTTCAGTTTCTAAGCAAATATGAGGTAAGAAGTATGACAGTTGCTACCGAAAATAATCCCACTCCAGAAGCAGTTGCGGATCTCAAAAAAAAGGTTCGTAAACTCAATTCTAAAGCCGGTCAAATGAAGATGGACTTACACGATCTGGCCGAAGGGCTGCCTACAGACTACGAAAACTTAGTCGAAACCGCGCAAAAAACTTACGATATATTCCGTGAGTTGGAGCAACTCAAGAAAAAACTTAACATCTGGGAGGAAACCCTAAAATGACCTTAACTGCTGATACTCCAAGAACCTTAGCTGAGTTCACTAAACTTATCGACACCGAAGACTATTTAAACTTTTTTGGCATCAGTTATGACCCTACTTTTGTTAATGTTAACCGTCTCCATATCCTTAAGCAGTTCTCTTTACTTATCACAGAAGTCGATAAAGCCTTCCCCGATCTTGGTGAAAGTGAAAAATTAGAAAAATATAAGTTAGCTTTTTCTGAAGCCTACGATCTCTTTAAAACCTCTAGTCCCTTAGAAACCAAACTCTTTAAAGTCTTCCAAGATGCTCCCAAGAACGTCGTCTTATTGGATGATTTAACCAAAGAAGCTGGCATTATCCAATAGGAATTAAGAATGTAGAATTGAGGGTTTAGAAAAAATAAATTCTGCATTCTACATTCTAGATTCTACACTCTACATTCACCCCTAAACCGTCATGAACTTCACCCCAACGGAAAGAGAACGTTATTCACGACAGATACAACTCCCTGGTTTCGGCGAAGAAGGACAAAAACGCCTCAAGGACTCAACTGCTGTAGTAACAGGAGTGGGTGGACTAGGTGGGACAGTTGCACTATACTTGGCCGTAGCAGGGGTGGGTAAAATCATTCTCGTTCGCGGGGGTAATCTACGTCTGGATGATCTCAACCGTCAGATATTGATGACCAATAGTTGGGTGGGTCAACCGAGGGTTTATAAAGCCAAAGAAAGCCTTTTAAACCTCAACCCTGACATCGAAGTGGAAGCCGTTCCTGAGTTCGTCACAGCCGAGAATATCGATGCCTTGATACAACAGGCCGATATTGCTTTTGACTGCGCCTTTGACTTTAAAGAAAGAACTCTGTTAAATCAGGCTTGTGTCCATTGGGGGGTTCCTATGGTAGAAGCAGCCATGAGTGGCATGGATGCGTACTTAACCACCATTATTCCTGGGGAAACCCCATGTTTATCCTGCATTTTCCCAGAAACCCCTGAATGGGATCGCTGGGGGTTTGGGGTTTTAGGGGCAGTTTCTGGCAGTTTAGCGTGTTTAGCGGCTTTGGAAGGTATCAAACTCCTCACCGGACTAGGAGAACCCCTTACAGGTCAATTATTAACGATGGACTTAGGCACTGCAACCTTCGCCAAACGCCGTCCCTACCACGATCCTAACTGTCCCGTTTGCGGTAACTTTACCCAGCAACGGTTAAATAGTTATATCAGAAGTCAAAAGGAATTAAAAATTAAGAATTAAGCAACCATTTAATTCTAAATTCTACCTTCTAAATTCTACATTCTTAACCATGACTGTCACTCTTACTGAAAAAGCTGCCCTGAAACTTCGTACCGTCTTATATGGAAACCCAAACAATATTACTGGTATTCGTGTTGGCGTGAAAGATGGTGGCTGTAATGGCCACGAATACGCCCTAAATTTAGTGAAGGAAGCCCGCCACGAAGATGTCTGCTTTGAACAGGATGATGTTCCTATCTATGTTGACCCCGATAGTATGTCGTTATTAGATGGAGTGGTCATCGATTTTGTGGATAGTTTAACCCAAAGTGGCTTTACTTTTACTAACCCCAATGCATCACAGACTTGTGGCTGCGGTAAGTCTTTCTCTACAGCAAACTGCGGTGGCCAAGCTGCTTCTTGCGGCGAAACAAAGCTTTGATTTTTGATAGTTTTTCTTCTGTTTCAAGAAGAAATCAATACTCGAAAATCAATGGTAAACCTTCCTATATTTAAGGAGAACACTCATGAGTGCAACTTATCAAGTTCGTTTGCTGAAAACAGCTAAGAAAAAGAATAAAGAAACGGGCAAAAAAGAGGAGATCGCCGAAGTCGATGTTACCCTAGAAGTTCCTGAAGATCAATACATCTTTGATGTTGCCGAAGAAGAAGGCGTAGATCTACCCTCTTCTTGTCGTTCCGGGGCTTGTTCTAGTTGTGTTGGACGCATCATTGAAGGAGAGGTTGATCAAGAAGATCAAAGCTTTCTCGATGATGAACAAGTGGAAAAAGGATGGGTGTTACTTTGTGTTGCTTATCCCCGTTCTAACTGTACGATTAAAACCCACCAAGAAGCTTATTTGGCATAAATTCTTGACCTATTTTCCTCATCCATCTGCTGAGGAAGTCGTAGCATATGCTACGACTTCC
>JASJEA010000111.1 GCA_030064935.1 Crocosphaera sp.
TTGATAGACTATTTGTACTGTTTCTCGGTCAGGCGAAATTCTTTTTTTTAGCGATCGCCGATCTCTAAATCCCTCACGGTGAGCCTTTTCCAACTCTTGTCACCCCGTCAAGTACAAATAGTTTATCTAGATGAGAAAATGTCTAATTGTTAGAAATGAACAGCAATTATACCCAGAAAAATGATAAGAAGATTTTGTAAGTATCGTTATCTTTTTGTCATAATTTATGGATTTTTTAAGTTTATCTTCTTCATATAGAATCAATATTTCTAACAACAAAATCAAGAAAACTCTCGGCTCTTGATATTAGTAATTGAGCATCAGCTTCACTGATATTAGGATCAATATTATAATCACCACGGTTACGCTGTGCTTGAGCATCAATAAGGTATCGATGATAATCTTGGGGAATACGGCTAGTTTTAGCAAATCGTTCCCCTAAAGCGGAAATAACTGCTGAATGCTTTGCAAAAGATAATCCTTCTCCTTCTAATAAGGCCGATGCTACATAAAACATAGCATAATAAGCACGGGAGACAGCGAACTCATTAAACCCCTCTTCTTGTAAAGTTTTTGCTGCTTCTAAACTACGATAGGCCTTGGTTAAAAGTCCCTGTTGCTCAGGAGTCATAAAACAATTCCATCCCTACGGATATTACGAATAAAAGGACTATTTTCTGAAGTCAAACGTTGTTGCTCAATGAATGAACGAGAAATTAATGTATTATACTTGAGAGATAAATCAGCTATTAATTGACTGGTTTTTTCAAGTTCTTCAGAGTAATCGAAAGGTTGTTTAAGAACAATTAAAATATCAATATCAGAATCAACCGCTGCCTCCCCTCTTGCTTGAGAACCATAAAGAATAATTTGGGATAATTTTTCTGAGTAAAGGCTTTTAACTTGTCTCCCTAATTCTTCTAGGATAGTTTTAATTTCTGGGTTAAGTAAGGTGGGCATCTTAAAATCCTTTGTCCATTTCGATATTATATTTCCTGTTGATTAAGGCTCATTTTAGGGCGACAATTCAGTGGTTTTCTCCAAAGCCTTTTTCTGTGGTTTTTCTACTTTTTTCCTTGACGGTTTGTCTGACTTATTCTGAGCCCCTTTCACAGAATCTTTACTTTGAACATCTTTTATTGGTTTCTTATAATAAGGAATCTTTTTGGTGGGTGGTTCTAAGTCTTCTGAGAAACCAAAAGAATCCCGCGAAGGAATAAACTTGAACTTTCCTTGAACAAACCAACGAGGCGGTAAGTCTTCCTTGGCTATTTTCGGGTTGAAACGGAAAGGTGCAGATTCATCGTCTCTTCTCATCAATACTGGAATATGCGTTGCTTTAAACTTACCCTTGGGATCAGAGGCGTTATGGTTACGGTAAATAGAAATAACAGGGGTTCTTACTTGGGGAACAAATTGCCATATCCCCTTCAACCGAAACTGCCCAGGTTGTTCTTCCCAAGGATTCTCTGCTTCCCATGCTGCCACCTGAAAGTAAATTCTTGGCGGTTTACGGGGAATCATTAGGCATTTCGGATAGACACGGAAAAATAAGGTTTGCTCTGGGTGAGCTTCGGCTTGTTTGAGCCATGCTTGATAGCGATAACCAGCAAAAAATATGTTGTATCGTTTCCCCCCTAACCGTAGGAAAAAGTTACCCTCATCGTCCTTCTGTGCTTTACCTTGCATTGTCCCGATCGCCTGAAAGATCGGTTTATCTATATCAGTTTCTGGTTCATCAGTGGACTGATCATCGGTCCGGGTATCACTTTGGCTCTCCGTCGTTCCAACGGCATACTCGGTGACAGTGGTGATCGCTGTTTGACCGTTGAGATCATTCTTCGAGTTGGCCGTTTCTTCCTTGAGTTGTTCGGTTGTCGTTGCCGTAGATGTGGTACTTGGGGCCCCAGCTAAAGTCTGTTTCGTCTTGGTCTTTGTGGGGGCCGGCTCAATGGTTTCTGAAGTGTCCACCTCTGTGTCCACCGACGGCTTGTTCGTTTCTGAGGGGTCTGTGGGTTTCTTTTTTAGGGTGCGGATTTGGGGTAAAGGTGACATTCTTAATATTAATTAATAGTTGCTAGTCAGTTGATAAAGAATAATGGTGGTTAAAGTTAGTTATAATAGTGTCAATTAGACTCTCTCATTTTAGTCGAGAATTTAATAATAATCAAGATTTGTGTTCTCATCTTTTTTTAATCAATAATTTCCCAAGAAAGGAGAGTATTCTGATGACAAGAAAATTATATTTGTTAAAGCAGAAATCAAAATATCTTGAGCAGAACGATAATAATTACGTTAGGAATATCAGGGCATTGTTCTTTGATAACTTCGGTGAGAGCTATCGTTATTTTCTCAGCTAAATCTTGTAAATTTTCCTGGTTAGTTACTTTGATGGATATGGGAGAGGATAGGCTTTTTTCTGTTGTCATAGCTGAAATTAATTAGTAAGCCTTAGCTAGTATTAACCTACTTTATTTTATCAGCGAATACTTAAAGTTTAGCTGGTGATTCTCAATGGGATAAGTCTTCTACAACGAATTTTTCTAACAAGGCGATCGCTTTCAACGAAGCATTAGTTTTAGCATCTTTCTTAGAGGTTTCGATGGCTTTGGTTTCAATGAATGGTTCATCTAACCATTCAATCTGACAACGACAAAGCCAATCATTGCCCACGGGATGGTAAAAATAATCAGGGCGTTTCATTTTTAGCCGTTGTAAAGTTTCATGCAAGTAACCGATAGGAGATTCATGGGCAACTGGAGGCACTCCTGAAAGGTCAATTTCTTCAATTTCGCTTTCCAGGTGGGATTCATCGGTTGTCACCGTGGGAGCCATGTTCGTCAAATCATTGACATCATGCAAAGAACTTTCATTGATGAACTGAGGTGGCACTAAGCTCTGAGCTAAAACCCCCTCTAACAACAAATAATTAGCCTCTTGGGAGCGATCCCGCAGGGATCCGCTTCGCGGTGCGCACTCGCTGTATGGTTGCGATAAAGCAGGGGTAAGCGATGCTTCTCTGCTAGAGAAGCCACTGCGGTATTAGCCAAAATCATGAATTCTTGGATGATCTGCTGTGAATGATATAACTTGGTGCTAAGGATTCGTCCTTCTTCGTCCAAGTTGACCCCCCCAACGCTAGTTAATCCGATGGCTCCGACATCTTGCCGTTTCCAAGCTAATTTTTGCGCCCACACTTCGCAATAACGCAGCATTTGGAAGAATGGCGATGAGGGGTCATTGAGGGTAGCATCAGCCGTAGAGTAAGAAAATCGTTTAATACTGGTTAAATGAGTCAGATGTAGGGAAGTGTTTTTGATATTAGCTGAGTTATCGAGGGTAATGCGAATCGTCACCGTTAAACGTAATTTAGCTTCTAGAAGGGATAATTTATCCTCTGACAGTTCATGGGGAAACATCGGTTTGTTGTGAGTCGCCAAGTAGCGAGTTGACCCCTGGGACATGGCATGAGCTTCTAAGGATGATCCTGGTTGGATAATAGCCGATACATCTGAAATATGCACCGATACTACCGCCCCTGATTGATTAGGTTCTATCCATAAGGCATCATCTAGATCCTTCGATGTTTCTCCATCAATGGTAAAACCGAGTACCTCTTCCCGCTTGGCAATGGAGATTTTATTGTCGAGTAATTGTTCTATAGAGGATTTCTCTACTCTTTTGTGTAATAGTCGGACGAGATTGAAAAGGTTTTGCTTTTTCGTAAGCTCGTCTTACCCCATCCCTTTTCTCCATTGTTTCAAACCATCTTTATCAGATGAGGAAAATCATCTAGTTTTTGCTGCTGCTTTTCATAAAGAACAATCCAAGGATAACAAGCCATATCAGCCAGAGAATAATCTTGAGCAATGTATCGATTCTTTTCTAATTGTCTATTTAAAACCCCATAAAGTCTGTTGGTTTCGTTCACATAGCATTCAATAGCATAGGGGATTTTTTCCGGTGCATATTGACTGAAATGATGATTTTGTCCGGCCATTGGTCCGAGTCCTCCCACTTGCCAAAATAACCATTCCAGAACCGTTTTTTGTTTTCGTATGTTCGACGGAAGAAATTTCCCTGTTTTTGAACCTAGATACCATAAGATAGCTCCTGATTCAAATATAGAAATTGCTTCTTCTCCATCACTAGGTGAATAATCCACTACCGCCGGCATTCTATTGTTAGGAGAAATTTTGAGAAAATCAGGCTTAAATTGCTCCCCTTTTCCAATATCCACTGGAATTATTTTATAATCTATTTGAGCTTCTTCTAGAAAAATAGTTACCTTATGACCATTGGGAGTTGGCCAATAATAAAGTTCAATCATGGCTTGTTTCTTCTCTTTTCTAATATATGAATGATTTATCAGTAATTCTCTAGTTTTTACTTCCGTAAACTTCCTTCAAAATCCTATTATACCGAACCCTGGGCTTCATTGATGAAAAAACTTTTATTTATTTGCAGTGGGAATAAATTACGCAGTCCCACCGCCGAACAAATTTTTGCTCTTTTACGAATATCTCGACACAGCATCGGCAGGACTGAGAAAAGATGCGAATGAACCTGTCTCTTCAGAATTGATTGGGCTGAGCTAATTTATTGTTATGGAAAAAGTACAACGTCAAAAGTTATCTAAAAAGTTTCCAAATTCTTTAAAAGGAAAAAGAGTAATTTGCCTTGATATTCCTGAAAATTATGAATATAGTGAACCCAGTATAGCTGTGGGGTAAGAAATTACTTGCTAGAATTTTGAGTCTAATTGGGTATTCTAGTAAAATAGTTAAATACGTCATGATCCAATTTTCAAAATTATTTGTGATAAAATCCCCGAAATGGGAGAAGAATTATTAGCTAGTCAACCGACGATTAGTCGACTAGAAAATCGAATAACTAAACAAGAAATTAAAAGGATACGTCTGCTTGGTGCGCGTGCTGGTTCCGAGGAGACCTCGGAACAGTTCGCTCCGCGTTTTTTTGTCGATAAATTTCTTCAAAATTATCCCTCCGCCCCAGAAGAGAATTACAGTATTTTCGGACTCAAAATAAGGCTAGTTTGTTTGATGATGTATATTATTCTGCAAAAACTTGGAAAGCTCCTCGTCGAATTGTCATGAAAGCGGAATGGCTTAAAAAAGGTAGTAATCCTCGATTTTTGGAACTAATTTGGAAACAGAACCACAAGAACTTTACGATAATTTTTATGTTCAAAGAGGAGCTACTTCTGAGCATCGAATCAAGGAATTAAAACTAGGAATCTCCGCAGATCGTCTAAGTTGTCATAAATTTATTGTTAATCAATTTCGCTTATTTTTATCTCAAGCAGCTTATATTTTAATGCTTGAACTTCGGGCTTTTGCGGAAGGGACAAGATTCGAGATGGCTCAAGTTTCTCGTTTGAGAGAAACCATTATAAAAATAGCTGCTAAAATTACTGTTTCTGTGAGAAGAACTCTAGTAGAATTAGCTGCTCATTGTCCTTTTCGGGATGACATTCTCTTAATGGTACAACGATTATCTTCGGGGCGACAATTAACTTTTTCCTAACATCTATGTCTCATAGGATTGCTGTGTCTGTATGACATGAATTTAGTATTTTTTCCACTTTTTTGCTAGTTTTTAGCGATTGGATTAGCCAGATTTACGATAATTTCTTGGATTTTATGACCTGAAGCTTCTTCTGTTAGTTGAACATAGAAAACTCCTAATTTATTGCGCTTGGGAATAGCTTTGCCAGACTTAATCCATTTCCTAGCACGGGCTGGAGTTGTTGGCATTAATGGTTTGCCAACTGGATCTATTACTGGAATTCTTGTTACTTTATTTGACATATAATGCACCTTGAAAAAGATGTATTTGTAGATAAAATCTACGTCCCTTCGGGCAATTCGATGAGCGTATCTTCTGTTCACGACTAGACCATAAAGAGGAGCCACTGCGGTCTTGGTGGTTCCCCCCAGGAGCAAGTGGCGTGTACAAACTAGGGAAATATTTGTACGTTTAGCCTCACCAAATCTCTATGCCCTAACCAACTGTTACCTTGAGTACCGTGAACCTATTGCTAGGGATTCCTCAAGCCTCGATTTCAGCGATAGCGAATCGAGGTAGTTGACTCAATTTTATTAGGTAAATAACTGTCTCTTATAATTATACAAAAATTCTTGTTTTAAAACTTAATTAACTTTTCGGAATTAGGTGATCGCTGTGGAATATTAGCGATCACCTAATCTGACAGTTATTCGGAAAAATTCAAAAAAACGACAATTTATTATCACACCACGAAACACTTTTGCAAGAGGTCTATTGATTATTTTTTCTGAGTTTTTATTAATTAAATATCATTAACGGTAATTTCTAGCTTGTGTTTCAAACATTCTCTCATATAAACCACCTAGTGCAATGAGTTCTTGATGAGTTCCATGTTCTATTACTTGTCCTTTTTCTAAAACATATATATGATCCGCCATTTTGACTGTCGAAAGTCGATGACTAATTAAAACGGCTGACTGACCTTGTAATAATTGGCGAAAGTTTTGAAACAGTTCATATTCAGCCTTGGGATCTAAAGCACTGCTAGGTTCATCTAAAATAATCAGTTGAGAATTCCGTAAAAATGCTTTAGCAATGATCAGCTTTTGCCACTGTCCAATACTTAATTCTTCTCCTTGAGCAAACTGTTTTCCTAAAACCGTATCATAGGCATTAGGTAATTGGGAAATAACTTTGTCAATACCCGATTTTGAGGCAGCCGCAATAATAGCATCATCATCAGGAGGATAATTAATATTGCCTAACCAAATATTTTCTCTGGCTGTTAATTGGTATTTGGCATAATCTTGAAAAACCATACTAATTTGTTGTCTCCATTGATCTAGATCAAGGGTTTTTAAATTTCGTCCGTCAATCATGATTTTCCCTTGAATTGGATCATACAAGCGACAAAGTAACTTAACTAAAGTTGTTTTGCCAGAGCCATTTTCTCCGACTAAGGCAATGACTTCACCAGGTTTAATTGATAAAGAAACATTTTGAATAGCCACCCGTTTACTATCAGGATATTGAAAAAAAAATTCTTCAAACTTAATTTCTTGTTCCATAGGGATAGGAACCTGCTTTGGATTTTCAGGCTGAATAATTTTTGGATCTAATGCTAAAAATTCATAGAAGTTTGAAAGAAAAAGATTGTCTTCATAAAGACCACTGAAACTGCCAAAAATTTGCCAAACAGAATTATAACCACGCTGGAAAAATTGATAATACATAATTAAGCTTCCGACAGTAATTTGTCCCATAATTGCTTTATAGGCTATCAAAGCATAAGTTCCCTGGAAGACTAAAATTGAGCCTAATTGGGTAAATATATCGAGTTTAGCCCAACGTAAGCTTATTTTGACTTCTTCATTCATTAATTGTTTCTTGATTTTTAAATATCGGTCTTTGAATAAATTTCCTAATCCAAAAAGACGAACCTCTTTAATATAGTTATCTGTCGTAATAATTTGTCTATAATAATTGGCTTTCCGTTGTAATGATGTTCGCTCAAGATCCCATTGATAAATCTTGTTAATTTCCTTAAATCTGACAAAAAAACGAGGAACCAGTGAAATTGACATTAATAAAGGAATACGCCAATCAAAAAATAATAATATTCCTAACATAGTTGTTACACTAAAGGAATTTCGGATCAAATTAGATAATCTATTGATGATACTTTCACAACGTTTGGAAGATTGCTGTTTAGCTCGACTTAATAAATCATAATAACTTGGAGTTTCAAAATACTCCAAATCAAGTTCTATGGCTTTTTTATTGATTAAGTTATCAATATAATGGTTGACCATTAAACTATTATATTTCTGAATAATTCTATTAGCAGAACTTAACAAAGTCCCAACAACCGAAAGAATGATCATAAGTGTCAGCAATAGCCAAAATCGATTGAGTGTATTTTGCTTATCAGCTAGAGAAAATCCTTGAGAAATAGTATCTATAATTAACTTACTTAAGTAAATTCTTACTAAAGGTAGTGATTCGCTTAATATCAGTAATAAAAACCTAATGGTTGTCCAAACAGGAGAACTACGCCAAACGAGTAGAATCGCTTCTTTGAGATACCAAACTTGTTTAAAATCACCTTTCCATGTTCTGTTTAATTGTGCTTGATTTATCATTTTAATTCAGATTTATAATGCTTTATTATTCTAATAAATTGAGAGTCGGTAAGTAGATTTTCTATAAAATATCTGTACCTGTAATTTCTCCAAAAATAACTTTTGATAATTCTCTTAATTCATCATCTTTTAAGAGATGCTTGTATAAATCATTATTTTGATAATATTTTCATCTTTCTAAGACCTGCATTTGAGTGGCTTTTTCATCATATTTTTCCCGTCAAAAGAACTTCTGGAACCCTATTGAGCTACTTTCTCTCTGCCTTTATCATAAGATGACAAATTCAGTAAACTAGATAATTCTTTTCTATAATCCATATTGGTAAACCACTGATTATAATTAATGGCTATTTTATTATATCCCTCTTTCATCCTAGAATGTTTAAAATGATTTCTAATCTTCTTTTTTCTAATTCTTCTGCTTTCCAGGGTGATTCCGTTAAAAAATGTAATAATCCCTGCTCATTTTTTAAACCGACTGACTTGGCAATCGCCGGCAAAGTTTTCCTTTTTATATCACTTATGATTCCCAGATGAAGATATTTAAAGGCTTCATAGGTTCTTACTTCTACAAATAAATCTCTGTAGAGTTCACAGTAAGTATCAAGACATTTTACCTTCATTTGAGGAGGGCGAGGCTTAACCAGACTCTCTATCTAACTTTCAGGCTTTTCTCTTCATTATACCTCTCCCAGAGTGATGAAAGAGGGATATTAGTATCAAGTAAAACTTTCATTTTTGCTCTAAACGATGTCTAACTTGTTTTACCATATTTGTTATTTCTACCATTGATGGCTGTTCAGAGTCTTCCTCTAACTCATCTATTTTTTCAAAAACTTTTGTCAGTTTATTCTTCGATGCTAGTTTCTCCAAAATTATTTTAGCTACCTCATTTTGTTCTGCTTCTGTTAATTATTTAACTTGGGCAATCGCTTTCTCTAATGGGACTTTAGCTAGAATCTGAACTCAATCTTGCGCTAATGTAGACAGGATGAGTTGTTTAGGTTGATAGCGATCGCCAAGTTCCTATGAGAGAAACAATTTCAACGGCCATGCCCCCTTGTTTCGATAGATGGTGTAAACGTTTTGATGATATTTTCAACACAAAAGCCCAAAGAAAGGAGTTTAGGCACTATTTGGGAGGATTGTCTTGAGTGCGTCTTACATTCTGGGGAAACCCCAGAATTAGGCACTCGCTATTGGGAGAAAGTGAAAGAAAAAATCTTTCTCAAATGGCAGAAGATACAGTAGATGTCTCTTCCCACAGTTTACGTCATTTCTTGGTCAGAGCCGCTTGGGGGGAACACGAAATCAACGATCGCCGTTTAGAGGTGATGAAAAGTTGCCGTCAAACTAAACCATCAACAGGATTTTCTTTGATTATTGATGATTCAGGTCATAGGAAAAGTGGCTGCTTGCTCCGTCCTATACGCTGAGGGAACCTCAGCGCGGGCGGTGCGCAATTTTACAGACGGTGTGGGACGACAGTACATAGGAAAAATTGGGAAAACTGATAATGGAATAGTCGTGGTAACAAGTCATTTGTATGATGGGACAAAAAGCCTACCATTAGACATAGAATTATATAAACACGCCAAGTCATTACCAGAAGGAAAGAACGACCCAGATTTTCTTAAAAAACCAGAGATAGCTTTAAACTTAATAGACCAAACATTAAAGAGAAAATATCGTCCAGGGATTGTTATTATTGATTCTGGCTATGGAAATAATACATCATTTTTAAAAGAACTAGAAAATCGAAAATTGAAGTATTTAGGAGGTATAGCTAAAAACAGAAAAGTTAATCTGAAAAACCAAGAAGAATCTGCATCTATGCGAATAGACAAACTAGCTAAAGTCCCACTAATAAAAGATTGAGAAAAAGAATTAGGACTGGTCAGTTCTTTTCTTTTTTTGTAGTATATATGTAGACCCAAAAAACAGAAGGAAAAGGGAAAACAGGAATTTTAGCGAAGTTCTCTTGTTTAAATAGATAACTTAGTCGTTCTATTCTTCAAAATGAGAATTGCTGCTTCTCAACACAACAATTGATAATTATCTCTCTAGAACAACTTTTTCGAGAATATTTACCACAGTATCAGCCAAATTATTCATGGTTTGAGAACTGATTAAAGGGGTAACATGAGCCAAAGTCAAACATAGTTGCTCATGAAAAGTTACAGCCCCTAACCAAAGACAAGGTCCTAAGATATGTTGCCCCACGGTAAAATAAATTTCTTTGATTTTTAGTTGACCATAGTTTTCGGCTAAGTTAAACTGTCCCCGATTAGAAATATTTATTGTTTTCGTTCTTCCTGTGTAATTTTGGTCTAAAATCTTTTCCAGGGTAAATTTAGTAAAATTAGCTAATCTTGGCTCATTAATGAGATTATTAATTGTTCGATTTTCCCCGATTTTGATTTTTTGTTGACAGTCTCTGGCTAACTCCCAAAAGTCTATATTCTTTGTCAAAGTATAAATATTTTCTACACTAGAGAAAAAACAACCAAGATTATTACTATCAATTTCTGGTCGACTATATTTACGTAAATTTAGATGGGAACTACAAGAGAAATGTAGTGGGTATTCAAAATTGGAAATTGTCTTGGTTCCCAATAACATTGCTGCCCATAAAGCCCCGTGTATTGTTGTTGTTTGGGTTTGACATTGCTGTGACAAATTTATAAGGGTCTTTGAATTAATTATTCGGGTAACAATACGGGTACGTCTTTCATGGAGGGGAGCTTCAGTTTCAATAATTAATTGAGGACTCAAAGAAGTATCTGATAAATTTTCATTTTTTAGCTCTTTTGTTTGATGAGAATTTACTAAAATTCTATCTATACTTTCTTCAATTGGCTTAGGAAAAGCTAAACTAATCCTATTATCTATTTCTTCTTGGCTAACAATTTTCTGATAATAAATGAGGAGATTGTCAATAAAAGTTAAGCAAGATACTCCATCGCTAATAGCATGATGAAAAGTAGCGATAATTTCACTAACCCCATCTCTGAAAGAAGATTTAAGTAGAGTGATACGACATAGGGGATGGAACTCTTTATCAAATTTTTGATGAAGTTCAGATTGAGCTATTTCTAACCACTTATTTTCCTTAGTTTTGGTTATAACCTGTAAGGGGATTCTTTGTATATTTTCAGAACTAAAATAGGCTTCATCCTCCTGAGCAATTATACGAACTTGAAGCAGAGGATAACGGCTTTGTAGTAATAAGAGAGCTTGTTGTAAAACATTAGGCTTTATATCTCCTTCAAGGCGAACAATGTTAACATCTATCATCCCACCAAGTTCATGAATGATATGAAAAAGATTTTCAACGAAACCAAGTTTTCTTTCTACTGATGACATAAAATCAAGATCGTTTAATTACAGTTCTGAAGATTTCTAGTCTGCACAAAGTCAAAGTATTCCATGAACTGTTAAAATGGTATCTTTGGTGTTGGGAGTTGGATAATGGCTTACTTCGACTTTTAACCTTGGACAAATTTGTTTTAACATGGCCGTAAATTTAGCTGCGTCATGATAGACAATTTCCGGAAATTCTGGGGTTCTTTCTATGTAAGTGTTATCTTGGTCATTGAGATAAATACTAATTCCAAAGCGAGCTAATTCAAGCATTTTTTGGCAAAAATCCCAATCATGCTGTTCTGGTGATTCTTGTCTAATCCCTAGAGAACCGAGAGAGAAAACCCAATCAAATTTTTCTCCATTAGCAAAAGAATAACTCAAAAATTCTCCCTGAAGAAAATTAACTTGATTTTGGTATCCATAAAGTTCAATAGCTTGTTGATGAGATGAATTAAGTAACTCTAACCCTGTATATTGACCAGTGAAACCACGATGTTTTCTTAAAAAGGGTAAAAAATGCCCCTCTCCTGACCCCACATCTAGAACAGACTTGAATTGAACCCATTTTTGACTTGAACAATTAGAAGCCCCTAGATAGACATCTTCAGCAATGTCAAGGGATGGCCAACCGTTAGTTGTCCCATGTAAATGAGTATATTTTTGATAAAAGGTCTCAATTTTTTGGATATCTACAATTCTTTTTTGATTGAGCATAATCAGCCATTAGAATTACTTAAAGATAGAAGGGAATGCTAAGATAGCAATCCTGTTTAGTCTAGATTATTTCAACCATTGTTTCTACCGAAGTTTAGGGAGTTAACTCGGAACTTAAGAGCACTTTTAAACTTGTCTTAACTGGTTTGAGTTGAATTGAGCGTGGATTATGTACAACAAGACCCATTCATCCTCAAACATTTCTCTGGTTGAGGAAATCAAAGAATTTCTCCGATTAGCTATCCCTCTGGCTACTGCACAGCTAACTCAATCTTTGCCAGGTTTTTTTGATACTTTAATGATGGGGAGATTAGGGTCTTCAACTCTAGCAGCCGGAGGATTGGCTAGTTTAAGTTTTTCGGCTATCATTTTGACGGCGGGGGGTCTGATCATGGCTATAACTCCTGCAATAGCGAGAGCTTTTGGTGCAAAGGATAAAAATCTCCTTGAGAACATAGCTTGTCAAGGACTCTGGTTGGTGCTGATGTTAACGATTATTTTGACAGGAATTATCTTCGATAATGATTTTTGGATGAGGGTTTTTGGTCAAACTGAGACCACTGTTATCATGGCCAAGATTTATCTAGATATTCGATTATGGGATGTGTTTCCCGCCTTGGGCTTGATTTGGCTGCGAGGAGTCCTATCGGGATTATCCCAACCTGGCCCCATTATATTGATTGTGGTTATAGGAGGAGTATTTAATATCTGGGGTAACTATGCCCTAGCCTTTGGCCAATGGGGTTTTCCCCGTCTGGAATTAGCTGGATTAGCCTTAGCGACTGTCATCACCCACTGGGGAATGTTTCTGGCTTTGATTGTTTATATTTTCAAGCATGAGCATCTTCTTCAATCTGGAATTTTTCAGAGGCAATTTTCATTTAAACCCCATCTGTTTTGGCAGTTGATTAAGCTCGGCTTTCCGATGGCTATCTTTTCGGCCTTAGAAATTGGACTATTTATTGTCGTTACTTATCTCATGGGTGTCTTAGGAACAGAGGTCTTGGCAGCCCATCAAATCGTCTTACAAACTGTGGCTCTTATCTTTATGATTCCTTCGGGAATGTCCATAGCTGCCACCGTAAGAGTCGGACAATGGCTCGGAAAAGAAAACTGGCAAGGAGTCCAGCGAGCAGGAGTTTTAAGTATTGGGATCGCCTCTGTCTTTATGATGGTAATGGCCATGATCTTACTCTTATTTCCTCAATTTGTGATCGGACTTTATCTCGATCAAAATGATCCTGCCAATCAGCCAGTTATGGTTTTGGTTGCTCCTATGTTAACCATTGCTGCTTTGTCTCAAATTGGTGATGGAGTCCAAAAAGTTGCCTATGGCGTACTTCAAGGCTTGCAAGATACTCGTCTCCCGATGTTACTGAGTATTCCTGCATTTTGGATAATTGGATTACCTCTTGGCTATTGGTTGGGGTTCCATCTGGCGTGGGGTGGAACCGGTTTGTGGTTAGGACAGTCTTTTGGAGTGGCCATGGCTGCCATTGTCTTTACGAGACGATTTTATTATCTAACTAAAGTTTTGAAGTTATCGCAAAAAGAAATGTGAACTCTCCCAACTAACATTTGAAACTGATTCACCTAGAGTTGTTTCGGGTAATAGTCCAGGGTTTAACTGGGATGTCGGGCTAAGTCCCACGCTATAAACGAGGGGGACGCATCGAACCGTAGGTGAGTACCCCCAAGGTTTTAG
>JASJEA010000112.1 GCA_030064935.1 Crocosphaera sp.
CTCTAGGGGCAAAATTCATTTTAAAAAGCGATCGCTGATCTCTAAATCCCTCATGGTGAGCCTTTTCCAACTCTTGTCACCCCGTCAACTATAGTTTAGCTGATAATGCTTGGGCCATTTCCTGATCTTTTTTGACCACTGTTTCCTTCCTCCTATCATATAAAAAAAGGTGCGTTTTTGACGCACCCCAACTCATGCAAATAACCGTTAATAAAAAATATAAAAAGCTCTTCTCCATAAGGATTGCAACAGTTAAATAAATAATTTTTATTGCTGCTATTATTTGAGATTTTTAATTAGTTAACCGATTGAGTTGGTTAACTTTATAAGTCAGTTTACCACCTTTATTTAAAAAAAAGTTATATTTAAGCTGGTGAATGATAAAAAAAAATTAATCAAGTTGATAAGCATAGATTATTTTCTATAAATTATATCTTTATCATAGACTTTATTCAATACAACATAACCCTAATAAAATTCACACAAAAATTTGGCGAAAACAGACTATAAGCCCTCTTATAATTAAATCCTTCAACTAAAATATAATGTTAGCAATAATTCCTATCAATAAAGCAAACCCTAAAATAACATTTTGCCTAAATATTTGACCGTAGGTTTCTTGAGGTATTTCAGGAGAACTTAGGCGAATATATTGTATCATCCAAACCAATAAAGAAATAGCCCATGTTATCCAAAAGCCTAAATTTAACTGCATTATAATCCCTAAATATGCCCATAAACCTACGGTAATTGCGAAAAATACTCCTACCGCTTCTCCTGCATATTTACCAAAAAATAAAGCACTAGAGTTAACACCAATTTTTTGATCATCTTCTCGATCGGACATGGCATAAACAGTATCAAAGCCTAAAGTCCAAAATACTGTTATTCCCCACAATACCCAAGTATAATTTTCTAATTTCCCAGTCACAGCAGTCCAACTAATTAATACGGCAAACCCCCAGGCAAAAGATAACACTAATTGGGGAATGGGAAAGACTCTTTTTGCTAAAGGATAACAGACAATAAAAGGAACAGCCGCAACACATAGGCAGAAGCTTAAGATATTAAGATAAAAGGCTAAAATAGCAGCACAAACAAGAGCAATAAAAGCAATAACAATACCCAATTTTATAGACAAAGCTCGTGCAGCAAGGGGACGCATTTTTGTCCTTTCCACTTGAGGATCAATATCTCGATCCCAGAGATCATTAATCACACATCCAGCAGCACTGGTGGCTAAGGTACCTAAGATAATAACACCGATTAAAGGTAAAGGCGGAATCCCTCTTGCTGCTAAAAAAATAGCCCATAGTGCAGGGATCATTAAGATCAATCTTCCTGCGGGCTTATCCCATCGTAATAAGCGAAAAATGGTTAACCAAGTAGGTTCATTTTGGGGTGAGGATTGGGTAATCATACTATTGTTATACTTATATGTTATCAATATAATCGTACAAAAAATACACCCTTAGATTAAATCTAAAGATGAAGTTGGGAATGACAAATTTGTGAGTTAACGATACCTGTCAAATACTGTCATCAGCATAAGATTAGGATTATCAATACAATCATCAGTAATTTTATCAGTTGCTTCTCTTAAGGCTATTCTATCAATAACCATCTGATTATTTTTAGCCGTCATTAACCCATGAAAAAATACTAAAGTTAACTCTTTATCCTTCCCAGGCATTTTTAATAATTCTCGACAACTAATCTTATTTAAATCAACTTTTGTATCTTCTGAATTTTCTTGAGCAAAACTGCTTAAAACAGAGCTTTGACTGAACAATGTTGCTAATAAAAGTATGCTAAAAAATTGGTTAATTAATTTCATGATAACTCCTCAATATTTAGGTTGTTAACTCAGTTTCTATCTTAACGGTGCGCCATTCATACAATCATTAAACGCCTGTCGGTATAGACTATCATAATCTGAGGCACGACGGGAACTACCCCCAATAATACCGACAACAGAGCCAATGGCAGCACCGGTTCCTGCACCACGACCACCATCAATAATAGCCCCTATGGCTGCACCACTAGCGGCCCCTCTAGCCCCTCCACGCAAAAATCCGCCTCTGGAATACCGATCTGCGTGGTCTCTTGCGTAGCCCTCACAGTAAGATTGGGAACGGGATGGGTATTGGGCAAGAATTATCTGGGGTGATAAAAATATGATATCGGCAGCAATTACTGCACCAATTGTTAGTATCTTTTTCCATTGTGTTGACATAACTATCGACTATGTTGTGATTCCTTTCCTGAGGGCAACTTACCCAAGTATACCCTAATAAACTGACAAAAATCAAGCAAGTTTAGCAGTTGAGATTGATTGCTCCTTGGGGTCTTTTTATCGATAAAGCTTCAATTATATTTCTCGCTGCTTCTAAGGCAATTTCACTGCGAAATTAATCTATAGCTGATCCTAAATGGGGAGTAAAAAAGGTATGATTGATATCAGTTAATAAGGCTTCATTTATTTGCTGAGGACGATGATAAATTGCCCAATCTTCCATTTCAAAAACAAATAATTCAAAAATTCTTTATCAATAGAGTCAGGCATAAATACCATTAAAGCTTTAGTATTTTGACTTCTTTTGATAACTTATTTTTGGCTTAAAGTATGCTCAGTTGTATTGAGAATAAGCTGACAAAATTTCCTTAAATAATCAATTACTTGATCATGAATACAATGGTCAATAAAAACCTGGGTTTTATTATTCATGTGATTGACAGTTTAAACAAATTTTTTTCTTAAATAGTTACCTAAAGTATCTACTAACGTTACCATAACTAAAACAATTAATAAAAGGGCCGATACTTCTTGATATTTAAGCAGACGTAACGCACCGATAATCTCAAATCCAATGCCTCCTGCACCCACGGCTCCTAATACCATAGAAGCCCGAAAATTGTATTCCCAACGATAAAAACTAACATCAGCTATTTGAGGTAAAACTTGAGGTAAAATACTATGAAAAATAATTTGTGAGTAGTTACATCCGGCTGCTTTTGCTGCTTCTACGGGAGCTTTATCTGTGTGTTCTATGGATTCAGCAAAAAATTTTCCAACCATACCAACAGAATGAAATCCTAAAGCTAATACTCCAGGGAGTGCGCCAAAACCAACAGCAGCAACAAAGATAATTCCCAAGAGTAATTCAGGGATGGCTCTGGTTATATTGAGGATAATTCTTGATAGAAAATAAACCAAAGGATGGGGAGTTGTATTTTGGGCAGCAGCCAAAGAAATAGGAAGAGAAAGTATAATGGCCATTCCTGTACCAGCAATACTCATGGCTAGGGTATCAATTAATGGTTTAACCCAAGAAGAAGCCCGACTAAAATCTGGAGGTAACATCTGTTCAACCATGTTAATAAAGTCAGGAACCCCTTCAAATAAACGTCTTCCGTCTAGTAATCCAACCACAGCAAAACTAATCATAATAGCAATAATTAGAATTGATGTATTGATAAAATAACGATACCATAAACGCTTTTGTTGATGAATAATACGATTGTAGTTGTGATTATTAACTGTCATTGATATTCTAAATTTTAGCAGCATTATTTAAAAAAATAAGAAGAATTAGAAAGCAAAAAATAAAGCTTATCTATTGCCTTCTAAACCTTTCCTTTTGAGTATAGCTAATCTAATTATAATTTATTGGCATAAATTACAATTAGTTGAATTTAGCAAAATCAAGATCAAGAATTTTACCTAAGTCTCTAACAACATCATAATTATTGTCTTCAACTTCCTTAAAACCTTCTGCATTAAATGGCTTTAAAACTGTTTCATCATCTAAGGTTAAAAATGCTTCCTTAATTTTCTCTTTTAGTTTCGGTTCTAAATCAGAACGCATAGTCCAAGGATATTGGGGAAAGGGTTTAGATTCTCCAATTAAAATAACCTTACTTTCGTCAATGGTTCCCCTCTCAATCAAAGCAGTATAAATAGGCTTACTCAACCCTCCTGCTTGTGCTTTTCCGTTAGCCACTGCTACGGCTACAGCATCATGAGAACCGACAAAAACTTCCTCATAATTGTCTTCTGCTTTTAATCCTTTTTCCATTAATATTGACTTAGGAATTAAATGACTAGACGTAGAAGCTTGATCCCCATAAGCCATAATTTTTCCTGATATTTTTTCATAGGAATCAATCCCTGCTTCTGCATTACCAATGACAACAGATTTATAAGTCGCTTCTCCATTTTTTTCTAACGCAGCAAAGGCTTCAACATTACTTTTTGTTTTCGCTAAAACATAGGATAACGGACCAAAATAAGCTAAGTCTAATCTTCCATTACTAGCGGCTTCGATCATGGAAGAGTAATCCGTACTGACGAATAATTCAACATCCTTATTCAATTTTTTTTCTAAATAAGTTTCTAACCCCTTATTATTTTGAATAACAGTAGAAACTGATTCATCAGGTAATAAAGCAACTATTAATTTTTCAGGGTTAGCTTTAGTGTTGGCTTTAACGTCTTCACTATTAATATTTTCTGTTTGATTATTGGGTGTACTACAACTAACAACCGTTAATAAAGAAAGGGGAAAAACGGTTGCTAAGTATTTTTTGAAGATGAAATACATCATAATTTGGTCTATGGGAACAGTATTATTGTTGATTATAAATATTTTGTACCCAAAATCAATCTTTTAATAATTATTAACAATCTATTATGAATAACATATATCAGGTTTGAATTAGGGATGAATTTTGATACATCGTTTCCAATTGTTGCTTTTGTATCTCAGAAGGACAACTATCAAAAATAATTGTTCCATTAGCTAATCCAATAATGCGATCAGCATAGTCTAAAGCCAAGTCCACTTGATGTAAACTAACTAGGGCTCCAATGCCATCTTCTTGACAAATCTTTCGCAGATTAGATAATATTTTGCGAGAGCTACCCGGATCTAAACTGGCTACTGGTTCATCTGCTAAAAGAAATTGTGGTTTTTGAGCTAGGGTGCGGGCGATTCCCACCCGTTGCTGTTGTCCTCCACTGAGTTGTTTAACAGGGGTTAGTGCTTTATTTAATAAGCCTACTCTATCCAAACATTCTAGGGCAATACATTGGTCTAATTTAGGCAGGGGAAATAAACTTCTCAAGGTAGAATGATAAGCTAAACGTCCAATCAAAACATTTTTTAGGGCAGTTTGTCGGGGAATTAATTGATGTTGTTGAAAGATCATGCCTGTTTTTTGACGATGTTTTCTGAGTGTTTTAGGATTCGATAACTCTCCTAAACCCTCTACCTTAACTTGTCCACTGCTAGGCAAAGTGAGGAAATTAATACAGCGTAAAAGGGAAGATTTTCCGGCCCCAGAAGGTCCCAAAAGTACCGTAAATTCCCCTGATTTGAATACGGCAGAAATATTATTGATCGCCACAGTTCCATCTTTGTATGTCACCGTAATATCCTGAAGATGAATCATAATCTTTTCTTAATCAAAACGTCATCCTTGATTTGAGTTAGAGTTTACCGTAAAATCACCTTAATGTAAGAACTATCCGTATTTTTTCTATAGGATATTCACCGAATAATATGGGTAAGTTTTCTAGTTTACACTAGAATAAATAAACCATAAACTTGAAAGTAAGCTGTTGTTGTAACCTCTAAAAAAGCTACTTTATATGAGCGATTATTTACAAATTGATGCTAACTGTAGTTTCTCTGACAGTCATTATAAAAAAACCAAGAGGTCAAAATGTATAGAAAAGAAACACCATCTCTATTGAATACTTTAGAAGGTTATGAAAACTTTGTGAATCGACTCCTAGCCAAAGAAAAAGACTTAAAGGTTGATCCCCTTTTAGATTGGGAAGATGTTATGGAAGAAGACCATATTTTAAGAATATCTACTAATCTTTAATTGCCAATATCTTTGAAGTTTTGAGCCAATAATTAGCCCAGGATAATTTAATTATCCTAGGGTTTTTTTAGATATTTATCCTTCAAGATAAACAAATATTAAAGCCCAGTTTATCGTCTTCACAAAAAATTTATTTTTAATAATATAGTCCCCAAAACAATTTTACAATTTTGACCACTGTTTGCATAATAGTCAATTTTCTGAGGATTTCTTGATAAGATTGTCTTAATTGAGCAGTATTTTGTTTTCCCTTTAAGAACATTACAGGAGTAACAGTCAAAACTTCATTACACTTTTGTTCAATAATGGTTAACCCATCAGTAATATTTTTTAAAAAAGCATAGAGTTTTAACAGTTGCACTAATAGATAAAAATTCAGGAGTGTAAGCAGTAAGTTAAAAAGAATGACAAACAGTAGCATTCAATATTATAATGATGAGTTAGGACAAAAAAATGGGGAATTAGCTCAGTTGGTAGAGTGCTGCGATCGCACCGCAGAGGCCAGGGGTTCGAGTCTCCTATTCTCCATCTTTAACCTCGTTCATCGTCTCATCTGTGGTTGCTAAGATTTCCACCGCTTCCAATCCAGAATTGACAGTGCTAGGGGGTGGGCGATGGAGATGGACTTGTCGCAGACGCGGACCTTCAGAGTCTACAATAGTAAAAGAAAGATCCCCATACTTTAGGGTTTCTCCCTCGGTGGGAATTTTTTGCCATTGATATAAAAGAAAACCCCCCAAGGTTTGATACTCATCGGTTAAAGGAAGATTTAGTCCCAATACATTATTTAACTCTTCTAAATTGAGATGGGCTTCCACTAAGAAATTATGATCATCAATCATTTTTAAGGTATCTTCCTCTTCGATGATCCCTTCTAAATCATTGCCCAAAATTTCTCCGATGACATCTTGTAGGGTAATTAAGCCCGATGTCCCACCAAACTCATCCACCACCATCACCATTTTAAGGTTTGATCGCTGCATTAAGGCCAATAATTCGTCTAAGGCAATGGACTCAGAGACAAACTTAACAGGCTTCACCCAATTATCAACTTGAGACGATTTGCTTAAGGCTCCTTGTGCCAGAGGTTCGGCTAAATCCTTAAAATCAATAATACCCAGAATATCGTCGAGGGAGTCACCTTTGACGGGATAACGAGAATGCCCCGTCGCGCTTACTTCCCTCAATAATTCCTCAAACGTGGCTGTTTGGGCGATCGCCACTAACTGGGTACGGGGAATCATGACTTCTACAGCAGTTACGGCACTAAATTCAAAAATATTTTTCAACAAAGCTCTTTCTTGAGCTTCTAGCCCTGTTGACTCTCCTTCAGTGGCAATAATTAACTGTAATTCTTCAGGGGTTACTCGATTGGCTCCACCTTCCGTTGTCTTCGGAATACCTACACTACGGAGTAAATAGTGCGTGGATTGATTTAAAATCCAGATAAAGGGGTTGAAAACCTGGGCAATTACCCCAATGGGAGGACCGAAAAAACGGGCCAATTGTTCTGAATAAATTAAAGCCACCGACTTAGGACATAATTCTCCCAACACAATTTGTAAATAGGCCAAAGATAAAAAAGCCAGGGGAATTGCCACACTATGGGATAAACTAACGGTCAATATGGATGGCAAGGGTAAATTCCCCATCACTTCAACCACTAGCTGAGCCATGGCATTCTCTCCAATCCAACCTAAAGCTAAACTTGAAAGGGTAATCCCTAACTGAGTGGTGGATAAAAGACGATCCAGACTACGCTGTAAAGATTGTACTGTTTGCGCTTGAATATCCCCGGCTTTGACCAATTGACTAACCCGTGATCGCCTCACAGAAACCATGGCAAATTCTGCGGTGACGAAAAATGCGTTAATGGCTATTAATAATAAAATTGATAAAGCCCTGATTAAGATATCCTGAGTAGTCATCAGAAAAATTGGGATATGTTATCGCATAATAGGAATTTCAGCAATATTAAGCTGTAATTTTTGATCTGGGTAATCCGTGAGATTCAAAGAGAGGGTTTGACTATCCTCTACTAAAGCTTGGGGAATTTTCACCATACCAACAAAATTATCACTCATGGGGGGTAACTCATCTGGCAAGCCCTCAGTAATTGCACTTAGGGAACGGCCTTGATTATCCTTAATCTCTAAAAAACTATAGAGGAATTGGATGGGTGTTGTGCCTGTATTCTGTAAATTAACTTTTAGGGATAAGGTTGTTCCTTCATGGGTGGCTTGCTTCACTTCTAAGCTTACCCCTTGATCCTCCACTTTTAAGGGTAGGTTAGCCAGGGTTGGTGAATTATCTGTATCTTGAGAATAATTAACCAATTGAGTCGTTTGTTCTTCGATTGCACTACTTTGTTTCTCTTCCTTGTCTTGAGACTCTGCTGGCTTATTTTTTTGATGAGTATGATCATAGACTTTGATGAGGATAGTTTTTTCATCAATGGGTCTAAATTCGCTGGGTTCAGTGTATTTTTTTGATTTGTCTGTTAGCTTTTTGCTGGGATTAATTTCGGGTTGACTTACCCCCTTGAGGGCTTCTTTACCCGCTTCGTAGCCCAAATAAGCACTGGCCGTTCCTGCCCCTGACATCAGTAACAATAACAATAAGGTGAGTTTGACTGTGGAATTAATTTTCATTGTGATAATAATAACGTATCGTATAAAATTTTCTTTGATTATAATCACTAGCCAAGCAATTTCGTCAAGACGAGGTGCTTGCTCTGCGCTATAATTGATTACAACTGAGTCAATTTAGTTTCATAACCAGGGTTGGCCGAGCGGTTTAGGCAACGAACTCATAATTCGTGCTAGGCAGGTTCAACTCCTGCACCCTGGATTAGAGAAGCGGAGAGAATGAAGGACTAGATAACAATTAAATCCTAAATTCGTCTCCTCCCACACTCCGAAAATCAACTCTAGGGTATAGTGGGGATTTCCTGTTGCCTAAAGCGACGATCCCGTAAAGTTGGGGGTTGCGTACGAATATAGTCAGGATTAGCCACTAAAGAGGAATTATAAGGGTTAACAATGTCTGGTGTCCGAATTCTCGGCCCTGCGGTTTGTTGTCTCAAACCATCCCAAATCACTGCTTCTATGGTCTTAGCATCATTACCAATGGTATTATCGAAGAAAGATCCAGGAGCATATCGCCAGCCAAAAATCTTATTCATTTGGCCGAACATATCTGTGTTGTCATAGAAGCGTAGACTCTCGTTATAAAAAGCGCGATTCACGACATGACTAAAATGTTCTCCCGGCTCTGTGGGAATTGCTTGAACTTGAGGTGGTGTTCCTTGATAAGCTGGTGTCCCTTGGTTGCGAGCTTCTAGTAAACGCTGCTCTAACTTTTCCATACAGGCATTTAACCCAGCAGCAAACTCATCACGACTCAAAGGGCGATCGCCGCGATAGGTGCGATCGGGGTATCCTACAATACAGCCATAGTTTTCCACCAAATTCCGTAAGGCTTGGTAAGACCAATCTGTGGGGGAAACATCCCGTAATTGTTGGATACTACTGAGTTGTTGTAAGACTGTTTGATAATCGTAGGTTTGGGTTAGGGTAGGGTTAACAGCATCGTTAGCATGACTGGGAAGCATCGTTCCACTGCCTAGGAACGCTGATCCCAATATTAAGGTCGATATAATGGCCCTATACATTGTGTTGGCATCTCCTCACAATCAACTATAATTGATGTAGTCATAGGCAAATTTTCACCCTCAATAGAGCTTATGGGGATTTTGTCGAGAACAAAAGGTGATTGGTATCAAGATTCCCCTCTATCTATGACCACCCGTATTGTAACTAATTTTTTCTTATCTAATCTTCCCCTTAATTAAGTTTTATTCCTATGAGTTCTGATCTTGTTGTTGCTAGTGCCGATTTATCTACTTTACGCTCTTATGTTTTAGATTTATTGGTTAAACTCGCTTACCAAGAAGGAAATTTTGTTCTGTCCTCTGGTCAAGAAAGTCGTTACTATATAAATGGCAAACAGGTGACGCTTACGGCGGAGGGCGGGTTAGCCATTGGTCGTTTATTGTTGTCTCTACTGCCCTCCCATACCCAAGCAGTAGGGGGTTTAACTTTGGGGGCTGATCCCATTGTGACTGCGGTTAGTGTGGTGTCTGCTTATGAAAACCACCCCCTTCCGGCCTTAATCATTCGCAAAGAAGCTAAAGGCCATGGAACCCAGGCTTATATTGAAGGGCCAACCCTTCCCCTAGAGGCTTATGTGGTTGTTTTAGAAGATGTAGTAACAACGGGTAAGTCTGCTATGTTAGCCGTCGAAAGATTGCGGGCTGTAGGTTATAGAGTCGATACGATTATAGCGTTGGTTGATCGCGAACAAGGTGGCTCTGCTTTTTATCAAAGTCAAGGATTAGAGTTTATTTCTTTGTTTTCAATTACAGAAATACAAGAAGCTTATATTCTACTAAAAACCTCTTAATATCTAAACTTATGCCTTTTTCTGACTTACTCCATAAAATCTAAATTTTGTCAACCCCTAAGCTAAACAAAAATAGACCCCGTTCCTTGACTAAAAGTCTCGGAAACAGGGTCTATTTTAAAAAAGATTGGCACGGGTCTTCTGATTGAAACCTAACTGCCGGAAGGAACTCCAGCATAAGTTAGATCCAGGGGGACTTAACTTCTAGAGAACAGCCCCGGCGCACAGCCGGCTAACTTCAACCAGGAGACCCATGAATTTACTACTACTATCTGTCATGGGCATCACCTCCTTTATTACCTGAACGGTTATTTCTTTAACCTGATTGGTTCCAGTTTAGCGCAAGGTTCTCAGAAAAATCAAGGGCGTGACGCAAAAATTTTTTAGGGATTTGGGGACAGCCCCCAAAATGGAGATGAAGATAGGAAGCGTGGAGGTTGTAAATACGCCATCCTTCCCCATAAACAGGACTATTGTTACGCCAACTAGATAGTTCAAATAAGGTTTTAGAAGGAGTCTGGCTCAATTGGGAGCGATGAAACTCATGGCCCCAAACCCTATCTCCCGGACTCAGCAGAAGACTAGACTTTGAGGCCACTGCTTGACGATATCCCAATGTTAAAGTTTTTCCCATGATTACCGTTGTTGGCAAAATACCCACCATTGGCCAAGACTTTTGCTCAAAGTCAATCAGATTGTCACACAGATACATTAAACCACCACATTCGGCATAGGTAGGCATTCCCTGAAGAATAGCTGTTTGAACTGCGTTTAAAGCCGGTTTATTGTTAGATAATTCTTCAGCAAACATTTCAGGAAAGCCACCCCCTAAATACAGCCCGACGGTATCTTGAGGTAAGGCTTGAGCTTCTAGGGGACTCCAATAAGTTAATTTTGCTCCTAAACCCTCTAGAATATCGAGATTATCGGGGTAATAGAAACTAAAGGCTTGATCAGATGCGATCGCAATTTTGATGGGTGAGGTGATAGGGGAAGGAGGTAATGGGGAGGTGATGTGATCAGGTGAGGGGCTGAGGTGAGGCAAAATTTGTTCCCAATTAAAACAAGTTTGAGCCAGATGAGCCAATTGAGAAACAAAACTATCCAGTTGAGGAAGTTCATGGGTGGGAACTAAACCTAAATGACGATCTGGAATGGTGAGATTATCTTGACGACGAATAACTCCTAAAATGGCTATATTTATCTCATTTAAAGCCTTTTCTAACAAATCTAGATGGCGATCGCTGGCCACACGATTTAAAATGACTCCAATCAGATTAAGATTACGGTCAAGGGAACGATAACCGTGGGCAATAGCCGCCACTGATCCCGACAAACGACTACAGTCAATCACTAATACAACAGGAATGTTTAAAAGTCGGGCAATATGTGCCGTACTCCCATAATCTTGACAAAATTCACTTTCTTCCCCTCCGCTCCCCCGCTCCTGCAAAGGAACCCCATCAAATAAGCCCATAACCCCTTCTATCAGAGCATAATCTATGCCTTGACACTGTTGGGAAAAACAAGTTTTAACGTAAGTTGGGGAGGTGAGAATCGGATCTAAATTACGACAAGGACGACCTGTGATATAAGTATGAAACATGGGATCAATATAATCAGGCCCCACTTTAAAAGATTGAACCTTTGCCCCTTTTTGGCACAAAAAAGAGAGTAAAGCTAGGGTAATAGTTGTTTTTCCCGTTCCACTGCGATCGCCAGCAATAATTAAACTCACAATAATGATACAGTTGATAATAATAAACAGTCCCAAACCAAACGAGGTTGAACATAACTCAGCAGTTGTTTTTTCGCCGATTCCAAGTTTTCTAACAAAGTCTTATTTTGAAACTTTTGCCAATAAGAATATTGTAAATAATTAACCAACCATAATTGTGCTGTATTATCTAATTCTGTTGTAATAGTTTTAGCTAATTCTAAAGCATCTAAAGGGGTTTGAGGTAATTTTTTCAACTGTTGTTTTACTTCAAAAGGAATTGCTTGTAATTGTTGCCAAGCAGAGATAGCTTCTCCTGGACTTCCTTGACTTAAACCGATAATATCTAATTGTTCAATAATTTCTTCATAACCTAACCTACCCAAAACCGTTTTTAAATCCTGATCACAAAGACGATAAAAAGGAATTTTTTGACAGCGAGAGACTAAAGTTGGTAATAAAGAATCAACACTAGGAGCAATTAAGATTAATGTTGCTTTTCCTGGTTCCTCCAAGGTTTTTAATAAGCCATTGGCAGCCGCTTCTGTCATCGTTTCGGCTGCTTCTATGATAACTACACATCGAGATGCTTCTAAAGGAGGACGACTCAAAAATTGAGTAATCTCTCTAATTTGTTCGATACGAACTTGAGGAAGGGTTTTCCGTTTTAAACCGCTTTCTTGGGCTTCTTTTTGGCTTAATAATTGTCCTTGATGCTGATAAGTCGGTTCTACCCAGTAAAGATCAGGATGATTTCTGTCTAAGATCCGTTTTCTTAAGGTTGCCTGTTTTTCTGGAGATAAAGGTAAGGATAAGAGTAACTCAGCGAAACATTTAGCCCCCAAAGCCCGTCCTACTCCGTGAGGGCCAGCAAAAAGATAGGCCGGCGCAATGCGGTTAAGGGCGATCGCCTGTTGTAATAAAGCCACTCCAGATGGTTGTCCTATCAGTTGTCGAAAATGATTCATTTTTATCAGATGGCCGCAGTTTAGTCAAACACAATATTTATAGGAATAACATCTATGGCTCGTTATACGTCTTCTTTCGTTGTTAAGGCTAGTTTACAAGAAGTCCCCGATCTATTGGGTCAAATTTTAGAATCATGTGATTTTGGGATGGTTTATCAAGCAACGGATTATCTGATGGCCAAAGAGGCTCCCGGTGGGGTATCCTTATCCCAGTTAGTTAGTGTGGAAGTATTAATCGAAAGCACTTTAGCGAAAGATGATGAGGTTCCTGTGACTTTTGTGGTCAAGAATGATGAACTGCCTTTAAACCCGAAGAATCACTGTCAGCAAAGGTTTCAACAGTTACAAACCTCCCTCACCAAGAGTAAACAGTTGTCTTCTACTAGTGTAGTCCCTAGTTAATCATATTCTTTGGTGTCGTCATCATACTCCATCATTGCTGGATCGATGAGAGTAATATCAAAGGGATCATTACTGGGTAGGGTGGGAAACTTATCTCGTTGACGATACTTATAGATTGCAAAAACTTGGGGGCCAAAGACAATTTCATCCCCGTCTTGGAGATCGTGGGAAGCTTCTTTTACCTTATTAATCAACAGCCCATTAACACTGCGCTTTCCTTCTGCATCTCCATCCACAATACGATAATAACTCGATCCATCGTCTCGAATACGTCGATAGACGGTAGCATGATGGCGGGAAACGAACTGAGAACGTAGACGAATATCACACTCTTGCGATCGCCCCATGCTATAGCTAGGTTGTCGCAAAACAATTTCTTGTCTGCCTTTATCATCCTCGATAATCAAGAAATGTTCTCGTTGAGGGAGTAC
>JASJEA010000113.1 GCA_030064935.1 Crocosphaera sp.
TAACAAAAAGATAGATATATTTGATAAAAACCAACTCCGCATCTAACCGACTCTACGATAAATTTTAACTTCAATAAGCAATAAAACGAGACTGAAATTGATAACGAACAATAATAGGATGAGAAAGACGGTTAACACTAACATCATCATAAATAGTAATATCCTTCGGTAACTCAAACAAATGAGACAACATTTGAGTAGTTAAAAAACGAGTATTTATGGGAAGTTTCAATTGTTGTGTATTAATAGAGTTGCGAGATGCTAAAACAAACCCCCAAGGGCCAAAACTAGGGACATCAATGGTGTAGGGTTTTGCCTGTAAACCGACAGCAGATAAGGTTTTAACAATACAACTTAACACTTTGGGAGCAAAAAAAGGACTAGATGCTTGCGTTACTAATACCCCATTCTCCTCCAAACGACTCATTAAACGACGATAAAATCCCTCAGCGTATAATTTAGCCAGACTTTTCTCATCTGGATCAGGAAAATCAGCAATAATGACATCAAACCTCTTATTTAACTTAGGAACTTCTATAAACGCATCGCCATAAATAATCTTCACCCTCGAATCAGCTAACGCATTTTCATTAACTTCTTGTAACTGAGTATAACTGTTAGCCAATTGTACTATTGTGGGATCTAACTCAACGAGGATAACCTCTTCAATATTGTCCCATTTCAACACCTCTCGCATAGCCATACCATCCCCCCCACCTAAAACTAAAACATTACGAGGGTTTTTGGCTGCACTCATGGCAGGATGAACTAATGCCTCATGATAACGATATTCGTCTAAAGTGGATAATTGTAGGTCCCCATTGAGAAATAACCTCACATCCTTACCACTGCGAGTTAAGACAATGCGTTGATACTTCGACTGTATGCGTTTAACAATGGGTGCATTGTATAAATTGTTCTCTAACTGGTTACTGATAGGGATAGAAATGGGTGACAAGGCTAACAAGAATATTGCCACCCCTAACCCTAGATATCCCCAACGACGCAAAGAAGGAAACTGACGGGCGATGGCAAATACCATCAAGGCTGGAAACGATCCCAAAACAAAGGCTGTGGGAAACATCCCCAACCAGGGTAAAAAGAGAATGGGAAAGGCCAACGAGCCAAATAATGCCCCTAAATAATCTAACGCTAACACCCCTGATAAAGCATCCTTTACCCCGTCGGCTTTTTCCAAAATTCGTGTCAATATAGGTACTTCTAGCCCCGCTAATAGACCTAAAATGACCGTTACCAGAAATAACTGTAACCAAATTGATTGACCGATAATGAAGATGGCAAATAATCCTAATGGGAGAATAGCTGTTAAAGGAGCAATGGCTAACTCCACCCAAATAAAGGCTAATAATAATCTTCCTTGTAAGATGTTTCCTTGAGCGTTAGGGGCAATAAAACGACTCAGATAAGAGCCCACTCCCATAGCCGCTAAAAAACCCCCTACAGCGATACCATAGGCCAAGGCTTGGTTTCCCATTAAATAGCTGGCTAAAGTGCCTAACAGTAATTCCACTGCTAATCCAGTTCCCGAAGAAACTGCGGCAGCCATTAACAGTAAACGTTTTTGTATTGGATTGAAACTAAATTTTTGAGCATCACCCATTTTTTGATTTTATCTAATCCCCACTCATAATGATCTTAAATCCTGTTGAATACCATAGGTTAGGATGAGGTAAGCAGGGGGAGCAGAGGAGGTAGGGGAAGATAGATTTACAAGAGCAATTTTAACGTTTACTGATTCAGCGGATTTGATATGACTACGACTTATTAACATCTCCCAGTGAACAACCCCAACTAGGCTGACGTGAAAACAAAGTTAAAGTTTGCTTATGGGATCAACTCTAAAGGGTAGGGTGTAGACATTCAACTATTTAACCGCTTATGCCTCCTCGTCAGCAACCCCGTCGTATTGCCCGTGAACTGGCTTTATTGAGTTTGAGTCAGATTAAAGGCAATGCCGAAAAATTAGACAAAGTTGAATTGAATGACTTAGTTGTGGCAGCGATTCGTACCCTAACCAGCGAGGTACAAGATACTTTAGAGACAGCTTCGGCAGAGGTAACAAGGGGCCATAATCAATTGTTCCAATATGAAACCCGCGCCACTAGCCTAGAAAGTGGTAAAACTATGATTCAGGAGGCTTTAACCCTTACCCAAGAAGCCATCAATCGTTTAGCTACTGCGGTGGAATTTCCCGAAATTATTCAATTAGCCAGTCAATACGAAGTCAGAGAATACACCATTGAAATTATTGGTACAGTAAACCGACGCAAAAAAGAAATTGATCAACAAATAGAAGGGGTGTTAAAAGACTGGCAGTTGCGTCGTTTGGCTAAGATTGACCAAGATATTTTACGCTTAGCCGTGGCTGAAATTCTTTTTCTTGATATTCCTGAAAAAGTTGCTATCAATGAAGCGGTAGAACTAGCAAAACGCTATTCCGATGATGATGGTTATCGTTTTATTAACGGGGTTTTAAGACGATTTACAGACAAAATTAAAAAAGATGAGACAATTAGGGGTCAATGATGATCAACCCCTAAACAATAGAGTCTAGCTTACAGACCAAACTCCTTTAACAACTTCTTGTAAGATTTCTAAGTGGGGAGTTTGACACAGAAGATAGGCGAAAAATGCGCCGCCACAACCACCAACAAAGAAACCATTAGCAAATTCACCCCATCCTTCAGAGGTAGCTAAATCTTCAGGGACATCAGGGGTGGTTAAGGTTTCTGTGGGTTTGGTAACACCAACAGAAGCGTAAATGGATAAAGCAATAGTTAAAATGGAAACTAAACCAACAGTGGCCAAAATACCGGCTGTGGCTGCATATTCTGTACTACGTAAAGGACCAAGAATCGCAAAAGGTCCATAGAGGAAATAACCGTGAGCCATACCAACTTCTAAACCACGACGGTTGGCAGATAGTCCTTTACGGTAAGCGGGTAAGTTTCTAATGAAAGCAAGGGAGAACCCTGATGAGTTAAGAGGTGTGGCTAAATTGCCAACTTGAGGGTCTCCACCATGTTGAATTGCGTCTATGGTCATGTCAATCTCTGAATGTAAGTTAATGGACAACCGACGAACTTATCCTTAAGCTAAGTTGAAGGTTTTTAAGGTTTGGTCTAGATAGCACCCTTGCTAAGTTCAAAAGCCTTAGTCCCAGAGGCTATCCATCCATGTCTCAAGACGCTAGTAGCTAACGTCTACAACAACATTTTGTTATTCTGTTGAGAAGTATATTTCACTCTACCCCCTTTATTAACGCTTCTGGATACAGAATGTTAAGAATCTTTATAATTGAGTCATTCTGACAGGGTTGCCAGTAAGATTCATGATGTTACACCCTAAATTCAGAAATAGGATCATAACAAATGACAGGTACATACACACTCTCTTACCTACCCATAATTTTTGTCCCTCTAATGGCTGTTTTAGCTTTTATGGTTATGGGTCTTTTATTCATTTACGTTGAATCTGACGCTTAAATTTTTGTCAGTTTAAGGTCTCTCCCTCATCAGGAGAGGCTTTTTTATTTACTCCAATATATAAATGTTTGTAAAATAAGCTTGACAAAAAGGCATTGCTTCAAGTTGCCATGATTCTCGGATAATGAGGACGACAGGGTGTTCCCCAAGCTACCATTTCAGCAGGAATAGCCTTGAAAACACTGCTTCTCGCTCCAATCACTGCATTAGAGCCAATGATAACCCCAGGAGCTATAAAACAGTCTGTTGCTACCCAAACGCCGTTACCAATGGTGACGGGGGAGATGATTAAATCGAAGGCCTTATCTTGAAAATCATGACTCCCTGTACATAAATAACACTTTTGGGAAATAACCGTTTGAGAACCAATGTTTATGCTTTCTAAACTATAGAAAACCACATCATCTCCGATCCAACTATAATTTCCTATAGTAACTTTCCAAGGATAGGTAAAACGGGCCGTAGGACGAATAATTACTTTTTCCCCAATCTTAGCCCCAAAACAACGCAATAACCAACAGCGAAACCCATTAGCATTGTGCAAACTCAGGGGAAAGGCAATGGATTGCACTAACCACCATAGCAGTATATACCATCCAGGACGACCGCGATCGTACCAAGATTGGTCGTATTGACGCAAATCTACCCAAGGAATATCATCAGTAATAGGATGAGAATTTGACTCTAATTTCATTATTTTATGAGTTTATAATTTAACTTTGAGCGGTTCTGAAGTTTTATTATTATCCGGCTTTAGCTCAGTTTTATTAATATTTAACTTGCCACCAAATTGTCGTAGTTCATATAGTTTTACTCCAATTTGATATTCATATTGGCTCAGTAAACGACCATAAATATAACCAGCACGGCCATCTAAAAATCCTAAGCGAATAAAATAGAATAAAATAAATCTTAGCAGAGGTTTAAGAGGTAGTTTAACCCAGATTTTTTTGAGAAAGCGTTTTCTTTGAACAGCATCTCCAAAGAGATTAGCTCCGATGGTGCCACTGTCATCTTGTCCGGTTAATAAATTGTAGTAAACCCGCGCTTCCCAATTAGAATAACGATTATGTCTTTGTAACCAATGATAAATATCACGGAAGTCGATATGTAGCATATCTTCTTTAAGATAGCCCACCTTTCCCTCTAAGATAACGTGTTCATGAACTTCATTATCTCCTGTATTGGGAATATCTTCCGTGTTTAAGTTTTCATAACGTCCTGATTTATGACGAAATAAACGGAGATTCCAGTCTGGATATTTTCCTCCGTAACGAATCCATTTCCCTAAAAAGAATACTTTGCGATTTAGATAGTATCCATTGTAATTATCATCTTCAATAGCTTTTTCAATTTCATCCCATAATTCGGGAGTAATGCGCTCATCACAATCAACGATTAATACCCATTGATTCCGAAACGGGAGATTTTCTAATGACCAATTTTTCTTTTTCGGCCAACGTCCATTAAAATGAAATTGAACTACTTGGGCTCCAAACTGTTCACTAATTTCAATTGAGCGATCGCTGCTTTGGGAGTCTACCACAAAAACTTCGTCTGCTCTAGCCACACTCTCTAAACAGGCAGGGAGGTTAAGCTCTTCGTTCAAGGCGGGAATGAGTACGGAAATTGAGACTTTGGCCGTCATTTTGGATATTTGAGTTAAGGGTTCCTATTCATCCATATTATAGGGAATAGGGTAACTTAGGTACTCAGAGATTGAAAGGCACAAGAGGGGGGAAGAAGCAAAAAATAATTAAATTACGAGTTCTAGATCCTACATTCTTTATCTGTCTCCATTTTTTTGCACTTTCCATAGTCCTCAACCCCTTTAGAGGCCTTTGGATAATTGTTATATTAAGAAATGTAACAACAAGATCACAAAAAACTAAGAGACAATTGTAAAGATAAGGATTCATGCTGGATACTCATAAACCCTCTTCCACTAGCAAGGAATTGACACAAATGCCGCAACAAGAAAGTAAATCCCGTTCTAATAGGCGTTGGCCTTCGATTTTAGCAATCTTGCTCTTATTAACAGGCACAGCAGCCGGAGTCGCTTGGTGGTTAACTCAGAGAGGCGATAATACATCTTTGGGAGCTTTTGCCCAAAAAACCCCCCCGACTTCGGTGAAATTAGAGACTATCAAAGTGGGAAGAGTTGAAAGTATTTCTGAGGTTGTAGGAATCCTGCAAGCGCAAGATGCAATTATCTTGAGGCCTGAAATTGGAGGGCGTATCAATCAAATTTTAGTTAAAGAGGGTGCTCGTATCACTAAAGGCCAAACAATAGTTCAATTAGATAGTAGTGATTGGCAAGCTGAATTGTTAGAAGCTCAAGCACAACTAGCCAGCATTAAAGCACGATTGGCCGAATTGGAAGCAGGAAGCCGTGTCGAGGATATTGAAGAGGGTAAAGCTCGCTTACGCGAAGCTTTGGCCCGTTTACGCAATGCTCAATCCGGAGGAAGTTTAGAAGAAATTGCTCAAGCTCAAGCACAAGTTAACGCAGCAGAAGCGAGTGCAGAGTTAGCACAACAAAGAGCCGGAAGATATGAAGGCTTGCAACAACAAGGGGCTATTTCAGCCGATGAGTATCAAGAATTCCTGACAGAAGCACGTAATGCAATTGCCGCTCTTGAACAGGCCAAACGCCGTTTATCTCAACTTGAGAAGCGTCGTCTCATCGATATCGATGAATTACAAGCAGTGGTTGAGCGAGAAAAACAAAATATACGTAGATTGGAAACGGGGCCGCGTCAAGAGGTTATTGCTCAAGCTAGGGCTGATGTAGCAGAGGCCATTGCTCAAGTACGTAGGGCTGAGGTGAATGTGAGCAAAACTCGTATTGTTGCCCCTATTGCTGGCATCGTAGGAGATATTCCCGTAGAATCAGGAGATTATGTCAGCCAGGGGGATAATTTAACCACTTTAACAGCTAATGATATCCTGGAACTAAATTTATCGATTCCTTTAGAAGATGCCCCTCGTTTACGGTTGGGGCTACCTGTGGAAATCATGAGCCCTGAAGGTAAAACCCTTGCCAGGGGGAACATTAGTTTTATTTCTCCCACTGTTACGGCTGATTCTCAATTAGTATTAGCTAAAGCGGAGTTTAATGGTACCAATAAAGCCTTATTAAATCGTCAATTCATCCAGGCAAGAATTATTTGGCGACAAGAGCAAGGTTTATTAATTCCTAGTGCTGCTGTGTCTCGTTTAGGAGCACAAACATTTGTTTTTGTGGCTAAACAAAATCAGTCTCAGGAAGAAAATAAAGCCCCATTAATAGTAGAGCAAAGACAAGTTGAACTAGGAGGATTACAAGGGAACAACTATCAGGTTATCAGTGGTTTAGCCGCAGGAGAAAAAATTGTCACAGCAGGCATTTTAAAGTTAAAGGATGGTGCACCTATTCAAGAAATAGGTAACCAGAATTCAGAATTCGGAAGTAACAATTAATATGAGGGCTTGAAAACAAGATGAATTTTGTGGACTTTTTCATTAAACGACCTGTTTTTTCTTCAGTTTGTGCTTTCCTTATTTTATTGGTGGGACTAATTAGTTTATTTAACTTACCCTTAGATAGATTTCCTGATATTAGTCCTACTAGAGTACAAGTTAGAGCAACTTATGATGGAGCGAGTGCTGAAGTTGTCGAAAATGCCGTTACTAATATTTTAGAAAGACAAATTAATGGGGTTGAAGGCGTAAAATATATCAGTTCAACTAGCAGTAATAGTGGAGTTAGTAATATTACAGTTACCTTTGATTCTGAGAGAAATCCTGAATTAGCTGCGGTTGACGTGCAAAATCAAGTGGCTGCTGTTCAATCTCAACTACCCGATGCGGTGCAAAGAACAGGAGTTCAAGTAACAAGACAATCTAATAGTATCTTATTAGGAATTGGTTTATATAGTGATAATAATCGCTACGATAATGTATTTTTAAGTAACTATTCTGATCAATATATCGTTGATGCTTTAAAAAGGATTGATGGAGTCGGAAATATTCGTATTTTTGGGGAACGTCGCTACGCAATGCGTCTCTGGTTAGATCCAAATCGGTTAGCCAGTCGAGGATTAACTACTCAAGATGTGGTTAATGCTTTATCGGAACAAAATTTACAAGTTGGGGCCGGAAAAATTGGTGCCGAACCCGCTCCTGAAGGACAACAATTTCAGTTTGATTTAAGGGCAATTAGTCAATTAAAAGATCCCAAAGAGTTTGAAAATCTTTTATTAAAAACTGATGAAAATGGCGGTTTAGTATACTTCAAAGACGTGGGAAGGGCTGAATTAGGAGCAGAAGATTATAGTTCTTTTCTACGGTTTCGGGGAGAGGATGCCATAGGAATGGGGGTTTATCAAAGAACGGAATCTAATGCCTTAGAAGTAGCCACAAAAGTAAAAAAAGAAATGGAGCGTCTCTCGGAATTTTTTCCCCCTGATTTAAAATATGTCGTCGCCTTTGATACCACTCAGTTTATTGAAGAATCTTTATCAGAAGTAGTTAAAACTTTAATCATGGCTGTTGGTTTAGTGATTATTGTTATTTTAATCTTCTTACAAAATTGGCGCACGACTTTAATTCCATCTTTAACCATTCCCTTAGCCTTGATTGGAACCTTTGCCTTTATTAAAATTTTTGATTTTTCAATTAATAGTTTAACTCTCTTTGGTTTGACCTTAGCAACTGGAATGGTAGTAGATGATGCTATCATTGTTGTTGAACAAATCAACCGCTACGTTGAAGATAAAAATATGTCCCCTCAAGCTGCTGCAATTCGAGCAATGAATGAATTGTCAGGGGCAGTTATCGCTACATCTTTAGTCTTAATGGCAGTATTTGTTCCCGTGGCATTTTTCCCAGGAACCACAGGGGCTTTATACCGACAGTTTGCTTTAACCATTGCTTTTTCTATCGCTATTTCCACCTTTTTAGCCTTAACCTTAACCCCCTCTTTGTGCGCCTTACTATTAGAAAAAGGACAAAGCTTACCCGGCTTTTTAGGAACTATTTTTAATCAATTCAATCACTTTTTAACCTGGATACAAGCACAATATCGGCGATCGCTTTATACCCTTTCCCATCTTCGTTTGGTGGTTGTGGGGATCTTTATCTTCCTCTTATTGGTAACAGCATGGCTATATAACAAGGTTCCTAGTGCTTTTACCCCCGAAGAAGATCAAGGTTATTTCCTAACTATTATTCAAGCCCCTCAAGGGGTTTCCCTGCAATACACTAGCGAGGTGATGAGACAGGTGGAAAATGCTATTTTAGAAGAGCCAGACGTGAAAGCAACCTTCGCCGTGGGTGGGTTTTCCTTCAGTGGTAATACAGCTAACCAAGGAATCATTTTTTCCCCCCTCAAACCCTTTAAAGATCGTCCCGGTCCTCAACATTCGGCACAAGCGATCATTGGTAAATTATGGGGTAAGTTTAGTCAAATACCTGAAGCGCAAATTTTTCCCGTTAACCCTCCTTCTATTCGGGGTTTAGGTAACTTTGGCGGTTTTGTTTATCAACTGCAAGATCAACAGGGAAGCGAAGATGTAAATCAGTTAGTTGAGGTGATGGGAGAAATGCTGGGAGCAGCTAATCAAAATCCCGATATTGGTCGAGCTTTCAGTCAATTTTCTGCTAATACCCCTCAATTTGTCATCGAAGTTAATCGGAATAAAGCCCAAGCCTTAGAAGTCTCTATCGACGATATTTTTAGCACCCTACAAACGGCTTTAGGTTCACGTTATGTCAATGATTTTACCCTCCAACAGCGTACCTATAGGGTTTATGTTCAAGCTGATAAGCAATTTCGTGCTCACCCTCAAGACATCAATAAATTATATGTGCGTTCGCAAAGGGGTCAAATGGTTCCTTTATCAAGCCTCCTCACCCTAACCCCCACAACCGGCGCACAAACTATCACCCACTATAATTTATTTCGTTCGGTAGAAATTAATGGTAGTCCCTCCCCAGGTGTGGGTTCCGGTACAGCAATTGAAGCAATGGAAACTTTATCAAAACAAGTCCTTCCGCCAGGATTTGCTTACGAATGGTCCGGCACATCCTTAGAAGAAATTGAGTCAGGGGGACTTGCTCCGATTATCTTTGGTTTAGGACTGTTGTTTGTCTTCTTAGTTTTGTCTGCACAGTACGAAAACTACATCGATCCCTTGATTATTATTATTGCGGTTCCTTTGGCTATTTTGGGAGCATTAACAGCACAGTTATTAAGGGGCTTTCCCAATGATGTCTATTGTCAAATCGGCTTAGTCATGTTGATTGGCTTAGCCAGTAAAAATGCTATCTTGATTGTCGAGTTTGCTAACCAATTACGAGACGAGGGTTTACCTTTAGTTAAAGCAGCCATAGAAGCTGCACAAGAAAGGTTAAGACCGATTTTAATGACGGCAGTTTCCACCTTATTAGGCATCTTTCCCTTAGTTATAGCGACCGGTGCAGGAGCCGGAAGTCGTCAGTCTTTGGGCACAGCAGTGTTTGGAGGAATGTTAGTCGCCTCTTTCTTGAGTTTATTTGTGGTTCCTATGCTCTATATTGTCATCAAAATGGCCACCGAGAAATTGTTACCGAAAAAATCATCGTAATACGTCGGGGTTTGATTCATATCTTGCACCTGCGTAAATCAGAATTTAGGATTACCGATCCCTCAAGTTGGAGGTTTGAAACCCTAATCTAAAAAATGTAAATAAATATAAATAATCGTTATTTATGTCCCACTCCTTAAAAATGTCTCAAATCAAGAAATCTCGTCAAAATAAAGATCCCATGAAGCAGCTTTTTCAGTATGGAAAAGTCTATCGTCCTCTTATTTGGCAAGCTGTTACTTCTTCTATTCTTAATAAAATCTTTGATTTGGCTCCCCCGGTGTTAATTGGTGCTGCGGTTGACGTTGTCGTTAAACAACAAGATTCCTTAATCGCTAAGTTAGGGGTTAAAGATGTTTTTCTTCAATTACTGATTTTAACTTTTATATCTATTATTATCTGGGGATTGGAATCACTATTACAATACATTTATGAAAGGTTATGGCGTAATTTAGCCCAAAATATTCAACATGACTTAAGACTCGATGCCTATAGTCATCTGCAAGAGTTAGAGTTAGCTTATTTTGAAGAGCGAAACACAGGAATGCTCTTGTCTATTTTAAACGATGATATTAATCAATTAGAACGTTTTTTAGATATTGGAGCCAATGAAATATTACAGGTTATCACCACAGTAATTATTATTGGCTTAGCCTTTTTTATAGTTACGCCAGGAACCGCTTGGATGGCTATGTTACCTATTCCCTTTATTTTGTGGGGTTCGATTACCTTTCAAAAATTATTAGCCCCTCGTTATGCCAATGTTAGAGAAAAAGTAAGTTTATTAAATAGTCGTTTATCCAATAATTTAACTGGCATTACAACCATTAAAAGTTTTACTACAGAAGCTTATGAATTAGAAAGATTGCGGGAAGATAGTCAAGCTTATCGTCGAAGTAATCAAAAGGCGATCGCCTTGAGTGCTGCTTTTGTTCCTCTGATTCGTATCATTATCTTAGTGGGATTTACTTGCATTTTATTGTATGGTGGCATGGAAGTCGTTGAAGGTAAATTAGCGGTAGGAACTTATAGCGTTTTAGTATTTATGACCCAACGCCTACTATGGCCATTAACTAGATTAGGACAAACTTTAGACCTTTATCAACGATCAATGGCTTCTACAAATCGAGTCATGAACTTATTAGATACTCCCCTAACTATTCATTCTGGAACTGTTGCCTTACCCATAGAAACTGCTCAGGGAAAAATAAAACTTGAGAACGTTAGTTTTGCCTATCAAGAAGGTTATCCTATCATCAAAAATTTATCCTTAGATATCCCAGCCGGTCATCGCATTGGGATTGTGGGTTCTACAGGCTCAGGGAAAAGCACCTTAGTCAAACTGTTGCTAAGATTATACGAAATTGATCAGGGTAAAATAACTTTAGATGATATCAATATTCAAGACATCTTTTTAGGTGATTTACGCAGAGCTATGGGATTAGTTAGTCAAGATGTTTTTCTCTTTCATGGAACCGTAAAAGAAAACATCGCCTATGGCAATCCTCATATTATCGATTCTGAAATTAGGGAGGCAGCCAAGACAGCAGAAGCCCATGAATTTATAGAACAATTACCCCAAGGTTACGATACCATTGTCGGAGAAAGGGGACAAAAATTATCGGGGGGACAACGACAAAGAATCGCCATTGCTAGAGCAATTTTTAAAAATCCGCCTATCTTGATTTTAGACGAAGCAACCTCAGCCGTAGACAACGAAACCGAAGCGGCGATTGCCCGTTCCTTAGAAACAATTACCGCCGAAAGAACTACCATTGCTATTGCCCATCGTTTGTCCACTATTCGTCATTCAGATTGTATTTATGTTATGGAATTGGGAAAAATTGTTGAACAAGGAACCCACGAACAACTCTTAGAAAAGCAGGGAATTTATGCAGGATTATGGCAGGTCCAAACTGGGGGAAACAATATTTTTTCATAACTGAAACCTGATTGCTATAGCATCCTCTTCGGGAACGCTATATAGAATTTCCCCCTCTTGAAAACTGTTGGTCAAAGCTCAAAGCCATTTTGAGAAAAATAAAAGCTAGAAACTATTCTGATTTAATCGATGCTATTACTTCAGCTATATTAAAAGTGACTCAACAAGATATTCCTAACTGGTTTACCCATTGCTGTTACTATACCTCCTGACTGTGGGAAATGCTATAAAACTTGTTTAAATAGTTTACTAAATTCCCCAGGCTGAAAGTCTCCACTACTGGGACGACGTTCTTGTTTATTTTTTAAACAATAAACATATTGACAGTCAATATCATCAAGTTTCGTGTTACTATCGATATTCCAACCTTCTAAACAAGCACCGGTTAAATAAACATGAGTCAAATTAGTATTAATAGCGTTAATTTCAGTTAAATTACTGTCCCGTAAATCTGCATTTTTTAAGGTAGCTTCGCTTACGTCTGCTTGGGTTAAATTGGCTTCTTTTAAGTTAGCATTGTCTAAATTTGCACCCCTTAAATTAGCTTTGGAATAGTCCTTTTTATACCCTTTATGAGGGTTAATTAATAACTCCCTAACATCCGGTTGAGAGAGGAGAGTCTTCCCAACTTTAGCGAGATCAAGATTTATAACCCCTTGGAAACGGGTACGAATAAGAGATTTTGCTCTTAAATCGCTGTTTCTCAGGGTTGAACCCGTGAAGTCGGCATCGGTTATTGTTGCGCCATAGAAACAGGTTCCCCCTATTGAGGCAAAAGTAAGGGCAAACTCCCGCAACCAAGCGTCTCTAGAGTCCCCTTTTATGGTTCGATGAGAGATAATATAGCCAAGAAGGGTTAACGCTACGGCTACGGCAAAGGCTACGAATCCTGCTACGGTAAAAGCTCCTGCTCCTGCTACGGCTACGGCTACGGGTACGGTAAAAGCTCCTGCTCCTACTACGGTCAAGGCTCCTGCTCCTGCTCCTGCTACGGCTACGGCAAAGGCTGCGGCTACGGCAAAGGCAAAGGCTACGGGTACGCCTACGGCAAAGGCTACGGTTACGGTAAAGACCAAGGCTCCTGCTCCTGCTCCTCCTACGGATACGGCCCAGGCCAAGGCCAAGGCAAAGAGTACGGCCCAGGCCAAGGCTCCTACTACGGCTACGGCCAAGGCTACGGATACGGCCCGGGCAAAGCCCGCTAAACCTTTACGATACGATGTAATACAGAAGATGGCAAGAGAGGCAAGGGTTAGCCATCCTGAAACCTTATACTCTACAGTAGAACCATCAAAAATCCAAGATATATAATATCCACTCCATCCAGACATAAAACCAGATAAAGCAACTAAAATCATCGCTCCAGCTAACAAGAATATTTGAGAATGTAATTGTAATCCTGCCCTTGCTTTAATAAATTTAGTTTGAGTAAGATTAGCTTCTTTAAAATTAGTTCCTCGGATATCGCATTCACTAAAATTTGCCCCAAATAAGTCCTTTCCCTTAAAGTTTTGAAACCTTAATTTTTCTCCCCGAAAGTCCCTTCTTCCGTCCGCATATTCCTTTAAAACATCTGTTGCCTTCATAAATTAATATCAGCTATATTACAAGTGACTCAAAAAGATATTCGTAACTGGTTTACCCATTACTGTTACTGTACCTCATGACTGTGGGAAATGCTATAATAAAGGTGTTTGTTTAAAAAAAGATAAAAGTATTAACCAAAAGCAAAATGATTTCCCACAGTCATGAGGTACAGTAACAGTAATGGGTAAACCAGTTACGAATATCTTTTTGAGTCACTTGTAATA
>JASJEA010000045.1 GCA_030064935.1 Crocosphaera sp.
AAGGCGGGGTTTTAGACCCAACTATTTTCGATAATTGGTGATTTTCGAGGCATCGAACCTCGAAAATCACACGCTCTACCTCCCCACTCCGCAAGCTGAGAGTGGGTACTCCCGCTTATTCCGTTGAACCATAATCTTGCCAGTTCTATTTTGAACCATAAGCTTCCCAAAACGGCAAAGTTATGGGTAAAGTGAAATTTTTATGTTTAGGCGATAAACGCTTTTACCAATGGAGCTAAGCGGACTCGAACCGCTGACTTTCACAATGCCATTGTGACACTCTACCAACTGAGTTATAGCCCCCAGACATCCCTACAGGGATTGGATCTAAAATTAATCAGCCTTAAATATCATGCCTTAAAACCCGATCTTTAGTCAAGCCCATTAGGCAAAGATCAAGAAAATATCAAGTATACTAGGCTGTAAGGAGACTTATGCGAGAGCTACAATCGTGAGCTAAAATCCTTGATAACAAATACAAAAACGATTATACAACTATGGCATCTTATGTAACTTCCTCTGCTAGGGCAGAAATGAGCGAGTTAAGACGGTTAAAAACTTTACTACCCCCAGAACTGCAAAACTGGGTTATGGTAGAAGGGAGTACAGAAATTAACCCCCCTCTCATTCGCTGTGAAGAATTGGGAAGAGATGAAGTTGAAATTCAAATTGACTTAGCCAAATGGGAAAACCTGGCTATTGATCAGCGAAACCTTCTCTTTTGGCACGAAGTCGCTCGCATCCAAAATGATACGATTCCCAGAGAAGGATGGGAAATGGCTGCCCTTGCCATTGGTTTAGGGGGGGCTGTAGGGGAACTTTGGGTACAAGACGGTTTACTACTATTATTAGCCCTAGGATTATGCGGGATTTCTGGGTATCGACTATGGCAGAAAAACAATGGAGAACGGAAGTTAAAAGAGTCCATAGAAGCTGATGAAAAAGCTATTGCCTTAGCCACTCGTTTTGGTTATACTTTGCCCAACGCCTACAAAAGTTTGGGCAGTGCGTTTAAAACCCTAATTGAACAAACCCCTAACCGTCGTCAACGTAAACAATATGAATCTCGCCTCCAAGCCCTGAGGCGGAGTGCTAGTAAGGCTAAAGAAAGAATGCAGCAAGAAAAAGGGAAGCGTCCCCTTCGCTGATCTCAATCCCTAATTGTATAAATAGGTGATGACTATCCAAACACCAGAAACCCAGTTTCCCATTATCATCGTTGACAACCATCCTGTGATGAAAATGCCTCAACGCCTCACAGTTTTAGAGGCAGTTAATTTCAAGCAGGTTTGTCATCAGTTTTTGGCTTCCCAGACGCTACCTAAACAGCTTATTCTGGATTTCAGTAGAACTGAATTTATGGATAGCAGTGGGGTTGGAGCTTTAGTTCATAATTTTAAGGCGGCTAGAACCAAGAATGTTTCTCTGATTATTTACCAAACTCCACCGCCAGTGATGGCTGTGTTGTCTATGACGGGGCTGGATGAAGTGATACCTATGACATCCAGTTTGGAGGACAAAAAGCCCCATGCCGTTCTTGCAAAACCCCCTGAAACTCATCCTTCCGTTCGTTCTTGGGGAAAAAGGACGATAGATATTGTGGGTAGTTTGGTGGGCTTGGGGATTACCTGTATCTTGTACCTACCCATCGCTATAATCATCAAACTTGATAGCCCCGGTCCTGTGTTTTTTCGTCAAACCCGTTGTGGCTGGATGGGAAAAAGGTTTAAAATAATTAAGTTTCGTTCTATGTGTGTAGATGCGGAGACTTTGAAGAAAAAGGTTCCTAACCAAGCCAAAGGAGCAATTTTCAAAAATATGAATGATCCCCGTATTACTAGGGTGGGGCGTTTTTTAAGGCGCAGTAGCTTGGATGAGTTGCCTCAGTTTTGGAATGTGCTCAAAGGAGAGATGAGTTTAGTGGGAACTCGTCCTCCAACCCCTGACGAAGTGGAAAAATATGAAATACCACAATGGCAACGATTGAATGTTAAACCAGGAATGACAGGAGAATGGCAAGTGTATGGGCGATCGCAAATTACCAATTTTGAACAAGTCATTGAGTTAGACTTACGCTATCAAAAAAACTGGAGTCACTGGTATGATCTTCAGCTTATTTTCAGAACTGTATTAATTTTATTTCATAAAAATAGTGGTGCCGCTTAATAACCAAGAAAACGGGGAACAGTCGTTGATTAAGCCTTGTCAAGTCGCCGTTAGGACTGACATACAAGCCTTAGAAGAGATTTTACTTTGGTTTGAGGCTATGGCCAAGCCCTATCTATCTCCCCAACCATTGTGGGAATGTAAACTGGCTTTGTCCGAAGGGTTTACTAATACTGTGTTATATGCCCATCGTGATTTGCCCTCAACCATTCCGATTATTATTAATGTTAATTTTTACCAGGCTCTTCTAGAAATTTTAATTTGGAATCAAGGTCCATTTTTTGATTTAAAAGCTAAATTGGCACAACTAAAGCAACACAATGTTAACCCTCTAGACCTAGAAAGCGATCGCGGTCTTTTTTTTATGGAAAAACTGATGGACGAACTGGACTATATTCGCATCAACAATGAGCGTAATTGTTTAAAAATGAGAAAGTGGTTGACTTAACCCCAGTGGCAGAGAAGGCATTATACAGCTTTGATAACCTCGACTTCATTATCACGAAAATGGGCCTTAAATCGCTTCTCAAATTTGACTAACACAGGCAAATTCGCACTCACTGGCCTACCCTCCCAGTTAGTAACAATATCTACTACCTCTCCTTCCATACCTTTGAGATCAAAGGGTTGTTTTTTGTGTTGAGGATGATGATAAACAATTACAGACTCTTGAATACGAACGGAATCGCCAATTTTCATATCAATTTTTAATGGTGTTCTTTTTAATACTAGGACTAAGGTTTGACCGTGAAGTAGCCCAAACCGCTTTGCTGAGGTTGGGGATTACCAACAACAACTCAATTCAGGGAAGGCTTTATTCGCCGTTGGAGGTTTCCCATTTCAATGACTGCTGCATTCTAAGTAAGATAGCACAAATTCTAGAGATTGGCGAGGCTAAGCCCGTTTTTGAGCAAATTTTCCATTGCGAGGCAGCTTCGCCATGAAAAACAGCCTGGCTTTACTTGTTTGTTCAGCATAATTATGGATTTTTATATAATTTACTAAATTTAACTTTATATTTCGATAAATTAATAAGCTATAAACCTATCAACCCCCAAGGGCATAGTTTTAAAATTCTAGTTTTTCTTAAAAAACATGAAGAATGATTGATTTATTCTCAATTTAATGATTAGGATAATAGTTTACCCTTATCTCTTAAGAGCATGATTTTTCGTATCTTAAGAAAAACATTATCCTATCGACAAATTGCAGTTATTTTTGGCCGATTAATCATTATTGAGTTTTTATTATTAGGATTTAGCATCTTAGCCATTAGTAAAACTTATCAGACCTATTACAATTATACTTTTTTACCATCACAAAAGGTTAATCATGATATTCTATCTCCTACATTACCTTTAGCTCTATCTTCTGCAATAATCAATAATCAAACCAAAGATATTACTACGATTTTAAACAGTAACTATGGACTATGGAAATTAGTAATTACTGATGTAGAAGGGAAAAAAATTATTAATTATTCAGATAAGAACTTAATGAATGAATCTGACTGGATAGAAAACATATCTAATGAAAATCTTCAAAAATATGCTTATCGCTTACTTCTAAAACCTTCTTTACTTAATTCAAAAAGTTTCGACTTGGATTTTCAACAAAATTATATAAATAATCAGACAATAATTAATCCCGATTTAATTCTGGGTCGAGTTTATTATGTTAGCAATATTTATCCCAATTTTCAAGAAGAGTTATTCCATTGGTTACAAAATCCTTTTGAAAAAAATAATAGATTTCCGACTTATAATCTAACAATATTATTGTTTATAATTGCTGGATTACTGCTGTGGAGTTTTGTAGAATACTTTTTATTTTATCGATTATTTATGATTAGGGAAAAAGAACAATTATTTCAGAAACTTGAATTAGAAAAGGCTTTATTCCAAAAAGAAGTACAAACACAACAATTAGAATTAGAGAAAAAACTAAAAAGAAACTTGCAATATAAAATTGAACAAAATTTATACTTCATAGAACAACAGGAAAAAAAACAAAAAGAATTAGAGACTTTAGATAGTTATCAGACTGAACACATACAAAATCTTCAAGCCACTATTGATGAATATGAACAAGAAATTTTACGTTTAGAAAAGTTACAAGATCAATCTCAAGAATTAGAAGATATTAAACAAGAAAAAAATAACCTTTCATTAAAATTAGAAGAAAAAAAACAATTAGAAGAAAAAAATAAAAAACACATTGAATCACTTAAAGATAAAATTAATAAGTTAATGGTTCAAAAGAATGAAGTAGAAGAAAAAATTAATAATTTACAAGAGGTGCAAATTTCCAATAAAATATCACTTAAAGAACGAGAAGAAGCTATTCAAAAAGAGTTTGAAAGACAAATCAATGTAATAAAATCAGAATCACAATATGCCTTTGAAGAAGCCCAAAATTTGGAAGAAGAAAAAGATAAATTAATCATGGAGAATCAACAGCTTAAACATAACTTGAATGCAGCAATCGAAAAAAGTCAATACTTAGAATTTGCTCTAAAAAAATTTAAACAAGAGGTTGAGATTATTAAAAATCAGCCAGATACTACCAATAACAATCTGTCTATTCCTACATCTTATTTAACAAACATATCGAGTAAAAAAGCCATTAAAGCTTTTAAAAAATTAGGGTTTGAAAAAAACAGATATCATGGGGATCATATCATTTTAAAAAAAGCAGAAACTACAACAGTTCCAATTCCTCATCCTAGACAAGAACTTAATCCTTTAACCTTGAAAAACATTTTAATACAAACGAACACTTCCCTAGAAGATTTTTTAAATAATCTGTAATTAGTAAGAAGAATACACTTTTAACCACCTAGAGTTAATTCTTCTTTCTTGCCTAAAATACCTTGGGGCCGCCAAACCATTAATACCATCAAAATTAAGCCAATAACCATAATTCTAAAATACCCTGCCTGACTGGCATTTAAGATTCCCAGTTGGGGTAACAAAAAACGAGTTAAAGAGTCATAAGCCCAGAAAATAATTGCTCCTAAAATAGTTCCTGCATTACTTCCTGAGCCCCCTAAAACAACAATAATCCAAGTGTTAAAGGTGATTAAAGGATCAAATTTATCGGGGTAAATACTGGTTAGCTGCCAAGCAAAGAAAGCCCCAGCAATACCAGCGATAGCACCTCCTAACATAAAAGATTGTAACTTATAAAAAAGAATATTTTTACCCAAAGCCCTAGGTACTTCTTCATCTTCTCGAATTGCTTTTAGAATACGTCCCCAAGGAGAATGTACTAAAAACTCTAAACTGCCATAAATGACAGCTAAAACAGACAAAACTAAAACCATTAACCCTGCCTTATAAGTATAAAACCAAAGGGATATTGTCCCTGTGATATAAACCAGTAAAATTAAGGCAGTGGCGATAATACCCCAAATGATTAAACTCAAAGGTTTTCTCGGTTGATAGCTTTTTCCTTTTATTTCTTGATTTTGTTTCCATTGATAAGATAGACTTTTATATAATGTCCACTCTGCATAAATTCCTAAAACCGTTAAGATAGCAATCAATAATAATTTAACGGGTAAATTGGCTTCAATATTCAAAGGTAAAGGATATTGTCTTAATCCTAATGCCCCTTGGGTTAACCATTCTTCATTCAACGCCACTAAGCGCACTAATTCCGATACACCAATGGTGACAATAGCCAGATAATCTTCCCGAAGACGTAGGGTAGAAAGTCCAATTAATAGCCCTAAGATAGCTGCTACAATAGCACCAGCTAAAACCCCTAAAGGAAAAGGAATCCCTGTTAAGGTTAACAAAACAGTTGTGTAGGCACCCAAAGTCATAAAACCCACTACACCAAAGTTAATTAGTCCACTAAAGCCCCACTGTAAGTTTAACCCCAGAGCAAAAATACCATAAACCCCTGCTGAGGTGGTGATATATATAATGTAACCACTAATGCCAATCAGTTGAACTAATAAAGGGTTATCCATGAATACGAAAGCTTGAGATAAATAGCATTGAGATTATACAGTAATTAAGAAAAATGGCCTAGTCAATCAGAATGTATAATTTAGAATGACCGAAATTCTACATTCTGATCGACTGATTCCTGAATTGTTATGATCTCTAGTGGAAAAACGCAGATATTTAATGGTATTTTTGTGATAAATCAGTAATTTTATGGATACTTTATTTAAGAAATATTATTTTTTCATAAACTTTATAAGTCAAAAATCAGTTTTAAAATTAGTAAAGATAGGGAAACTTAATGGTTATTATCTATAACTTCTAAAATATTGTAATAAATTTAGTTATCTAGAGTCGTTTTCTGTGACAATCGACAGTATGTTATGCTTAGATAACTAAGCTATTATTGAGACTTGAGATTAAAAGTCTATTCTTGATAAATATCTTTTTACATTTAAGATAGAATTAGCAGACTTAAATAACATTATCCTATGCTTTCTTCCGTTATTGAATCATCCGTATCCCATACACCCCAGATTGTTAATCTAGACAATGGATTGACGATTATTGCTGAACAAATGCCTGTAGAAGCAGTTAACCTCAATGTATGGCTTCGGGTTGGATCTGCATTAGAGTCGAATGATATCAACGGAATGGCCCATTTCCTTGAGCACATGGTATTTAAAGGAACACCAAGGCTGAAAATTGGAGAATTTGAACAACGTATTGAAAAACGAGGGGCTGTAACTAATGCGGCTACTTCTCAAGAATACACTCATTTTTATGTTACCAGTGCCCCCGATGATTTTGCCGATTTGGTTCCTTTGCAGTTGGATGTAGTCTTTAATCCAAACATTGAAAATAATGCGTTTCAAAGAGAAAAATTGGTTGTATTAGAAGAAATTAGACGTTCTTATGATAATCCCAATCGTCGCACTTTTTATAGAGCAATGGAAACTTGTTTTGATGTCTTGCCCTATCGTCGTCCAGTGTTGGGTTTATCTTCCATAATTGAAGGATTAACTTCTGAGCAAATGCGTGATTTTCATAGAACTCGTTATCAACCAAACTCCGTTACAGTCGTCGCAGTTGGGAATCTTCCAGTTGCTCAATTAATTGATATTGTCGCTGATAGTTTTGAGAAAACTTATTCTCATCGATATAATCTCTCCGATAATTTTACCTCCTTAAAGTTTCCTGAAAATCCTGAATTGCCTTTTCAAGAGATTATTCGTCAGGAATATGACGATGAAAAACTACAACAGTCTCGATTAATTATGATGTGGAGAGTACCAGGTTTATTAGAGTTAAAGGAGACTTATGCTTTAGATGTATTAGCTTCTATTTTAGGCAAAGGGAAGACCTCTCGTTTATTTCAAGATTTACGAGAAGAGCGGGGTTTAGTTTCTCAAGTTAGTGTTAGTAATATGACTCAGGGGGTACAGGGAATGTTCTATGTTGCCTGTAAACTTCCAGCAGAAAATATTCTAGAAGTAGAAGAAATTATCATTCAACATTTACACAAAATTCAGCGAGAATCTATCAAAGAAGAAGAATTAAACCGCATTAAAAAACAAGCTATTAATCGTTTTATTTTTAATAATGAACGTCCGAGCGATCGCACTAATATTTATGGTTATTATTATTCCCAAATGCAAGATTTAACCCCTGCATTGTCTTATCCTCAAATCATTCAATCTTTAAGCAAAGATGATATTTTAAAAGCAGCACAAAAATACATTAATTGTGGGGCTTATGGGGTGACAGTTGTTAGAAATGAATAAGGTGTAATAAATCACGAACTGCGATAGATTATTGATGACTTGTCTCGTTGATGAATAATTACCCTTTCCCAAAGAGAATACCAATCTGAGACTAAATAGCACAAAGTAAGCTTTAAACCTAATTAATAATTAAGCTAAAAAACTATGTGGACACAAATTGCTGAACATATTAGTCAAACAACAGGAAAACCTTTTACAGTTGATACTCACAAATCTGTTAGTGGAGGATGTATTAATCAAGGTTATTGTTTGATAAACTCAGATATTAAATATTTTGTTAAGCTTAATCAAGCTTCCAAAGTCGAAATGTTTGCCGCAGAAGCTTTGGGGCTTAAAGAAATGGCAGAAACTCAAACGATTAGAGTTCCTAAACCCATTTGTTGGGGAATGACAGAAAGAGCCAGTTATATTGTTTTAGAGTGGTTAGAATTTGGACGTTCTTCTAACGCATCTTGGGTTAATATGGGTAAATATTTAGCGAAAATGCACCAATATCAAGAAGAAAATAGATTTGGATGGAATCGCAATAATACAATTGGTTCCACACCACAAGTTAATAATTGGACAGAGCAATGGGCTGATTTTTTTGCAGATTATCGCATTGGATATCAGTTAAAATTAGCACAAAGAAAAGGAAGAAATTTTGGAGACTATACACAAATTGTGGAAACAGTGAGAAAAATCTTATCAGAAATTAATCCCCAACCTTCTTTAGTGCATGGTGATTTATGGTCAGGAAATGTTGCAGTCACAGAAGCAGGAGAACCAGTTATTTTGGACCCGGCAACCTATTACGGCGATCGGGAAGTTGATCTCGCTATGACGGAACTATTTGGAGGGTTTCCCGCCGCTTTTTATCGGGGATATAACGAAGTCTTTCCTTTAGATAAAGGTTATAAAAAACGCAAAACCCTTTATAATCTTTATCATATTCTAAATCACTTTAACTTATTTGGTGGGGGCTATGGTTCCCAAGCTAATTTGATGATTCAAGAAGTGTTGAAAGGAAAATAAAACGAACACGGAGGGATTTGAACCCCCGACACCCAGGACCGGAACCTGGTGCTCTATCCACTGAGCTACGTGTCCACACACCCTTCCACCATAGCATGATTTTCTCTAATCCTGTTAATGGGCTAAGTGTTAAGTTTAAGTTAAGATTTTCCTAAGAATGGTAATCGTAACGTAAAGCCTAAATTTCTGTGTAATTTCGCTGTTTTAATCTTAATGCCAGTATGATTACAATATTGATAAGTCTGATCAGACAATCAAAAACCTGAGATGATAGAATTGCTATGAGTTGAGGGTCAAGAGTCTGCTGTGAGCCATACCCCTATATTAATGCCACATCTGGCGATGTCGTCATTGTCAGATAATAATCGTCTTAGTTTGTTTTGTGGATCGTCGAATATGTCCCTAGCCCAAGAAGTCGCCCGTTATTTAGGGATGGATATTGGGCCGATGGTCCGTAAACGATTTGCTGATGGCGAGTTATACATCCAAATTCAAGAATCTATACGAGGTTGTGATGTTTATTTAATTCAACCCTGTTGTAATCCTGTCAATGACCATTTTATGGAGTTGTTGATCATGATTGATGCTTGTCGCAGAGCATCGGCTAGGCAGATTACTGCAGTAGTCCCTTATTATGGTTATGCAAGGGCGGATCGTAAAACCGCCGGTCGTGAGTCCATTACTGCTAAATTAGTCGCTAATTTAATTGTAGAAGCTGGAGCCCATCGGGTTTTGGCTATGGATTTACATTCGGCACAAATACAAGGTTATTTTGATATTCCTTTTGATCATATTTACAGCACACCAGTTTTACTCGATTATTTTGCAACTAAGGATCTCTCGGATCTAGTGATTGTTTCTCCTGATGTGGGAGGGGTTGCTAGGGCCAGGGCCTTTGCTAAAAAGTTAGATGATGCACCGTTAGCCATTATTGATAAGCGTCGTCAATCCCACAACGTAGCGGAAGTGATGAATCTCATTGGAGATGTCAAAGGCAAAACTGCTGTGTTAGTTGACGATATGATTGATACAGCCGGAACTATCACAGAAGGAGCTAAATTGCTCCGTGAAGAAGGGGCAAGACAGGTTTATGCTTGCGCTACTCATGCGGTGTTTTCGGGCCCTGCTATTAGTCGTTTATCTAGTGGGGTACTCGAAGAGGTGATTGTTACCAATACCATTCCTGTTCCGGAAGAACATCGTTTTCCACAGTTAACAGTCTTGTCTGTGGCTAACCTTTTAGGGGAAGCTATTTGGCGTATTCATGAGGATACTTCTGTTAGTAGTATGTTCCGTTAAGTTAAGGACAAGATAATTATTTTTGCTCAACCCTAGCCTTTTCCATTTGGTTAGGGTTTTTGATTGCTTTATTTTTCCTTATGTTTCTTTATTGGATTTTTTATTCCTTTTTGCATTATTTTTATGTTTGACTGTACTACATTGATTTGTTTGTTCAGACAATCTCTCAGAGAAGTGTTTTACTACTTCTTGTTGTGATTGCATTGACTTATCATATTCTTCAGATAATTTTTGTGTTACACCTCTTGTTGACTGCCTTAAACTTTTTTGTATAGATGATGTTTCAGATAACATTTTAGATAAGGGTTCAGATAAGGAAGACAAGGCTCGATTTGCTGATTCTTTTGTCTCTGTTATGATGCTTATAAAATTATCTAACTCCTCAAAACTATTTTCTATTGATTCTTCTATAGCTTCTTTTTCTTCTTGTTGTAAGATTACTTTATCTACTTCTTCTGTTGCTGTAGTAATAATGTTAATTAAGTCCTCAAATAATTCCTTACCTGTTTCAAGATCAGAATTAGTAAATAAATTATTATGAGCAACTTTATGTCTTATTTTTTCCATTTCTTCCCATTTTTTCTGAAAATTTTTATCTTTAAAATGTTCGCAGAAGAATTTTTGATAATTACTTTGTAATTCATTTTTTAGCTTTCTTATTGCTTCGGGAGTCTCTTCTACTTCAAAAATTTTCTTTAATATATCTTCTTTAGTAATAAAACCTGATGAATGTTTATAAATTAATTGTCCTAAGTCTCCAAAATCAGCTAAATATAATTTATTATCAATGAATTCAGAAAATTCTTTTTCATTATTTTTGCGATCATTTACTTTTTTGCTAAGTTCATTTGTTGCTGTAATCTTCCACCAACTAAGACCAACTTTAGTTACCATAAATTTAGTTAAATAAGTTCTTAGTGTATTTTCTAGTTGATAAATTAGTGGATATAATGTACAAGCAATTTGTTCTGATACTTGATCTAAAAGAACATATAAAGAATCAAATTTTTGTGAATATAAAAAGTTCAATATATTTATTCGCTTTGCTTCTAACCAATCATAATTACCTGTTATTTTAATCAAAAAAGTTTTATCAACTCCAACATCAGAGTTAACTTTTTGTACTTCAAGTGTAGCATCTCCATCGGTTATCATTAAATTTCGTTCATCTAACGAAGCATTTTTCCATAACTCACCGTATGAACGAAATAAGTATAACAGATCAATTGCTGACTTAACATTAGACTTTTCAGAAGTATCTAAAGCTAAAATTTCAAAATTTAGTGTTGTTGATGAATAATTCATATTTTTTCTACAATAGTCTATGAGTGTAAAGATAAAAAAGGTTTTAACTGCAAAGAAACATCAGAAACATGGGGAAGGTTAATAACATCATCAGCTAAATAGATTTGTTGCGATCGATAACTATAATCTCCGTTATTTGTTTGATAAGGTTGACGATAAGCTTCTAACTGTTTATCAACTAAATTAATTAACCAAAAATCCATAATTCCTGCTTCGCTATAAAGCGGTAACTTGACTTCTCGGTCAAATTTTAAGGTCGAGTCGGCTATTTCAATTACTAACAAAATATCAGATACTTGGGGATGAGATGATAAATAATTATCCTCTTTTTTTCGAGCAATCACAATATCAGGTTCCGGTTCACTATCAGGAGGAATAATAATGGGTTCTTGTCCTCTCACATTGGCTTTTCCTTTGAGGAAACTATATAATTCTTCCAATAATAAACAAGTACAAACGGAATGAGGAGTTCTTTTAGGTGCCATTTTAACAATATCCCCTCGGATTAGTTCTAACCGTTCCTCTGATGCAAAAAAGCCTAATTCTATGAGACGATGATATTCTTCAAGGGTGAACTTCTTTCGGGTAACTGTCAGCATTTTTAACCTCAGTATGTGGCAATTATCTATAATACTGAGCACTTGAGATTACTATACATATGCACACACCAAGCCCATTATACCTTCAAAATTTATAATAACACATTTTTGCTCATTTTTGTCAAGGTATACCCCCTAGCATTTTGTAGCACAAAAATGACTACGCATAAAGAAAATATTAAGATGTACTGGATTTTTTTCTAAATGTCAGCAAATCTTGACATAGATAAATTATGGATAACTTTCTGTTGTTTAAAACAGTGTCGAAGGAAGTTAAATTAAGGAAAAGTTACTCAGAAGCAATAAAAAGCAAAAAGTGTTTATTTTTAACTGATAACTGATAGTTACCCCACTTTAACTAACACTCTTTCCCCACTTCGCTTCACAGGATAAGCTTCTAAAAACATCCCTGGAGAAGTGAGACATTCCCCTGTTTCTAAATGATACTGAAACCCATGATGTAAACAGGTTAAAACACCATTTTCTACCTCACCTGTATCTAAAGGCATCGCTAAGTGCATACAACTGTTACGATAGCCCTTAACCATCTCATTATTCCTTACTAAAATTAACTTTAATCCTTCAATTTCTAGGGGTAATATTCCCCCAGGAGGAATCTCATCAACCCTTGCTAAAGCAACCCAACCAGCGTCTTGAGAAGCAGCAAAAGGGCTCTCAATTTTATCCCCTGTATAAGTAACCGTATTATTGACAGAGATAACTTTTGTAATTTCAGGACAATAGGTTTTTATGGCTTGTTCTATGCCTTGTTTCATGGTTAAAGTAGAAGCAGGACAATTGCTACAAGTCCCCACTAATTTGACTTCTACTGTATCCGGTAATTTGATAGCAACTAATTCGACATCTCCATGATGACTTTTTAACCCTGGGCGTACCGTTTCTAATGCTTGTTGGATGCGTTTTTCTAAGGGAGGAGTCGGCGGTTTAATTAAGTCATGATACCGCAGTATTCCATAAACTACTTCATCTTCTACTGCTTCGCGTAAAACGGGTAACGCTTCTTTTTTTACTGTTTTAATGAGACGAGTTAAAGCTTCTTTGTGTAAAGTTTCAATGGCTTCTTTTAATCTTTCAACAACTACCTGTTGATTTTTATCCCATTGCTCGACAATCTGTTCATAACGACTAATTTCGGCAATTAATTGTTCTAAATTTTGTGTTTTTTCTGTTGTTAATTGTGTCATTGGTTTTAAATAAATAATTTTATAATTAATGCTCTAATCTTTTCTGTAAAGATAGTGAATAACCAATAAGTATCAACTATTCACTATCAACTATTTACGAGTTACTGCATTTTCACATCTTTGAGCAAAAATGGCATCATCATACCTGTAACAATACTAGAAATAGTAATCACAAAAGCTAAGTTTAACCCAGCTTCTCCTAAGCCAACTAATAACAAAGAACCAATCAAAACACCCAAAGTTAGTTGACGGTAAAAATAACCAGGGTTACGAAATAATTTACCTTTTACAAATAACTTTGCTGAATACCAAGCTAAATCTAACATAGTCAAAAACTCCTAAACAACTTTGAGAATAACTAAACCGATAGCAGCTACAGGAACAACTCCCGCAGGACCAAATAAACTTCCTAAAATCGCTGCTAGTTCGTAACCTAAATCTTTTCCGGCCAATATAATGCCACCAATAGCTCCAGCTATAGTAGAAATCACCGTAGCAAATAATAACCAAAAAATTCCTGTTACTAGGGTGATTTCTCCAGTCATCAAATTACCAAAGAAGGTTTGAATATTTGGATTCGTTGTAACATAGCCGACAAAATCAATCATAGAGATAGTTCTCCTAAAATTAAACAAAAGACAAACTTTTTAGTTTCAATTTTTGTAGCTTTATTGAGAGACTGCTGACAATTCCTTGCCAATGTCTTCTAACATTCCTGTCACAATCTCTACCCGTTCCCATTGTTGATGATCTTGAAAGATTTTTTTCGCTTCTTGATAGTAAGCTTGGGACTTTTTTAAATTATTGGGATTTCCTGCTTCGGGATGCTCAACATCATCGGGTAAGTTAAACAAAACATTCGCTTTGTTGGCAATGGTGTTGGCGTATTCTATGGGCGTATCTTGTACCGTTCTCACTTTCAACGCCTCGTCATAAGCAGTCAATGCTTTCAAATTGTTTTCGATAGGATGGGAGGTATTAAGGTACTGTAGGGCGTTGGCTAAGTTGTTCTGGAGCATGGCATATTCGCTAGGATGATCGATCAATGTCACCCATTTCAACGCTGCTTCAAAAGACTGTACCGCCATTCCTTGTCGCATCTTCTCCTTGTCCGGACTTAAGGGTAGGGATAAATAGGCGATCGCAATGTTATTCTGTAGGATGGCGAATTCTTGGGGATAGCTTTCCCCTGTAAAGACTTTGGCTGCCCTTTGATAGGCTTGGATAGCTTCTTGCATGGTGGCTTGATGAAACCCCACCAAACCTTGTAAAACTAAGCCTAAGTTCATGTAAACTTCAGCCACTTCTTCAGGAGAAGCGTGTTCCTCTAAGATTGGTAAAGCGGCTTCATAAGCGGTTTTGGCTTCTAATAATAAGTCTGCTCCTTCAGTGGGAATCGTCCGTAATGCTGTTCCCATACCTGATAAACATCTTCCCCGCAATAAAGGGAATTCAGCAGGACATAATTCTAATCCCCTACGGTAGAGCAAAACAGCATCTTCGAGTTGTTGAATGGTTTTCGGTTGATTTTGCAACCCAGCCGCCATTTCGATCAACATTTCTACTTTCTCTGATACAGTGGCCATATCAGATTCAATGGCGTTTAAAGCAGCCTTAACGTTGGCATCACTAATAGTCGGTGTCACGGTATTAATATTAATAAAATCTAATCACTTCTCCCCTCTGACTCAATTTAATCAACGACCTTCTAATTTATTTCTTTTTCTTGCTATTGTTTTAAGATTTAGACCCTATTTTTCTCCATTTCTACCTTGGTGCTAGTCAAAATGTAAAAAAAATCTTAAACTAGAATAAGTTTTGTAACAATCTTAAGCTTAGTTGGGAAATTATTTATGACCTTCGAGATTCCAGAACCAATTAAAGTGTGGTCACAGTTTGGCCACCCAATCCTAATGTGGGCTTTATTTGCCTTAACGCTCTACGCACTCTACTTAGGCATTCAATGGCGGCGCACTCGTTCCGCTGATAAGGATAGCAAAAAAGAACTATTACAAAAAGATTTTCGCAATCGGCACTATCAATTAGGGTCTTTACTTTTAGGATTAATGGTATTAGGTAACATTGGTGGTATGGCTGTTACCTATATTAATAATGGAAAACTATTTGTCGGACCTCACTTATTAGTTGGATTAGGGATGACGGGTTTAATTGCTGTTTCTGCTTCTCTTTCTCCTCTTATGCAAAAAGGCAACGAATTGGCCCGTTATACTCATATCAGTCTGAATATGGCTATTGTTGGTTTATTCGGTTGGCAAGCCCTTAGTGGTATGGAAATCGTCCAAAAAATTCTTGACAGAATGTTTTAGAGACTGTTTCAGCTACAGTAAGGCAGTAATAATGTGAGCATCCTGCTCACTTGCTGCAAGGTGAGTTAGGAGTTCAGAGTTATAATTTTTTAAAGGAGATAATGAGGTTGTGAGACTGCTGATTTGACTAAGTTGTTCACCAATGTCCTTATATCGAACTCAGGTTGCTGCAAAGATAGCAAGCTTCCATGCTTGCAGTCGGGAAAATTTAATGCACGCTCATTGACTTAAACAATCTACTACAATTCTCTCAGGATTCACTTTACAAAGAGTCTCTTAGACAATTATTATTTGTTCTCACAAATTCATTAATCCGAAAGGGCAGAAGGGAAATTTATTTTCCCATTGCCCTTTTTTTAAGTTTCCTCAGTTTTTCCTAAACCAATTAAGAAAACATCCATATCATTCTCTTCTTTTTCATTAATTTTAACCGAAATCCCTGGACCAAAGAACTTAGCAATTTTTTCTTGTTTTTCTTGCCAAGTTTCTAGAGAAATAAAAGGGGATTCAAATTCTAAAACTAAAGCATAGTTACCCTCAATATTTTCTTCTCTAATGGCCACTAACAAAGGTCTTTCTTCATCTGTGGGACTTAACCCCAAACGTTCTAAGGAGTCGTCGAGATGGGCTTCTTGTCCGTAACGATAACGGGTGACATCCTTGCGAATTTGATTTTGAGTGGAGGTTGCTTTTTCTTCTCTGAGGGTGATAACTTCTGGGGAGGTTGGTTGACTAAAAGGAATAGGTTTGATTTCAGCTGCTTTAAGGGCAAGTCCCCCTAATAAAATGGGGACACCATAGAAAAATCCTGCTAAATTTAAGGTAGGATTATCCGTTGCATAGGCTATAAACCCAATAATGGTTAGAATTCCTCCTACTGTCAGTCCTACCCTTGCTAATGAAAGTTTATTTAACATTTTTTTGCCTTAACTACTGCCAATGAGGGGGGGGAGGATTCTCCCCTTTTTTTATAAATGCTATGACTGATGTCTACGATACGCCTTAATCAGTTCCTTGAAAAGTAGCTTTACCAGTTTATCCCCAAATCCTATTGGTGACACCTGGAAAGTATGTGGGCATTAGCTTAAAATAAATACAAGAATATGTAAACTTTCGTAACTGAATCACTAGGTGTGACTAACCGCATGATCTCAACCACCTCTTTCTTTTCCCCTGTAGAAGACGATTTACGCCTTTTGACAGATAATCTCAAACGCTTAGTCGGGGCGCGTCATCCCATTCTTGGGGCAGCAGCCGAACATTTATTTGATGCTGGCGGTAAACGGATTCGTCCAGCTATTGTCTTATTAGTATCGCGAGGTACGATGTTAGATGAAGATATTACCCCTCGTCATCGCAGACTCGCAGAAATCACCGAGATGATTCATACTGCTAGTTTAGTCCATGATGATGTGGTGGATGAAGCAGCCTTAAGACGCAACGTCCCCACTGTTAATAGTTTATTCGACAACCGTATTGCGGTATTAGCAGGGGATTTTTTGTTTGCTCAATCGTCTTGGTATTTGGCTAATCTAGATAATTTAGAAGTCGTTAAGTTACTCTCGGAAGTCATTCGTGATTTTGCAGAAGGAGAGATTTTTCAAGGAATAAATCGTTTTGATACCAGTTTAACCTTGGATGCTTATTTAGACAAAAGCTATTATAAAACTGCTTCTTTAATAGCTAATAGTGCTAAGTCGGCTGCTATTTTAAGTGATGCTTCTCCTGAAGTTATCGATAGTCTTTATAACTATGGCAGATACTTAGGATTAGCTTTTCAAATTGTCGATGATATCCTTGATTTCACTTCACCAACGGAAGTATTAGGTAAGCCTGCTGGCTCAGATTTAATCAGTGGTAATATTACCGCCCCTGCTTTATTTGCTATGGAAGAAACCCCCTATTTAGAAACATTGATTGAACGAAAGTTTACTGAAGAAGGGGATATGGAGAAGGCTTTATCTATTATTAGCGAAAGTCAAGGAATTGAACGATCGCGAGAGTTGGCTTCTTACCATGCTCAACTTGCCCTTAAACAGTTAGATTGTCTCAAAGCTTCTCAATATTCCCAGTCTTTAACTGAGTTAGTTGACTATGTTTTGAGTCGTCTTTATTAAAGGTTTATTCATTGCTTTTTTAAAAAATGTTTTTAAAAAATTGGGTTGATTAACCTGGGATCGGAGCTATTATTTTGGCAATGATATCATCGGGGTTTAAAAATTGTAGGTTTTGCAAGTTATCTATCAATTTCGTGATCTCGAACTCAGGTTCAATTAATAACTTTTTTTAACCACTGGCTTGTCATGGGTTAAGGGTGTTTGCTATTTTAAAAGAATTAGCTCTTATTTACTGAATCTTTTTTTATAGAAGTGTCTTACGCCCTTGACTTTGGTACCAGCAATACAGTAATCACCCGTGTCAACCCTGTGACACAACAACCTGAAATTATCAAGCTTTCAGAAGTATCCCAACAACTGGAAAATAATCCTTCTTTAATACCTAGTTTACTCTATGTTGAAAATGCGATGGATGCTAAGGTATTAGTGGGTAAAACGGTTCGTGATCGGGGTTTAGATTTAGGCAATAACCCAAGGTTTTTTAGACAGTTTAAAAGAGGAATTGGTGCTAATATACAAGGGTTTTTACCAGAGTTGGATGAAACTGATATAACCTTTGAGAAGGTAGGAGAATGGTTTTTAAATACCATTATTGAGCAGTTAAAAAATGAATCGCCTAATCCCTTAGATTCCTTGGTATTAACAGTTCCGGTGGATAGTTTTGAAACCTATCGTCACTGGTTGGGTAGGGTGTGTCAAGGGTGGAATATTGAGCAGATTAGATTATTAGATGAACCTACGGCTGCTGCTTTAGGTTATGGCACAACGGGAGAAGAATTATTATTAGTATTAGATTTTGGTGGAGGTACAGTTGATTTATCTTTAGTTAAATTAGGAGCAGAAAATATCCAAAAAAATCAAGGTTTTATTTTAAAATGGGGTCAAAAATTTTTGGGAGAGAGTAAGAGTCAAAAGCCAAAAATAGCCCGTGTTTTAGCAAAATCAGGTTCTAATTTAGGTGGTTCAGATATTGATAACTGGTTAATGAATTATTTTTTAAAGACTCAAAATATTCCTGTTTCTTCTTTAACTTTAAGATTAGCAGAAAGATTAAAAATTAAGTTATCTTCTCAGAAGAAAGCCACAGAAGTTTATTTTAATGATCAAACTTTAGATAGTTATGAATTAGCATTAGATCAAGACGGGCTTGAAAATATCTTAAAAGAAGAACAATTTTTTGATAAATTAGATGAATTAATGACTCAAGTTTTGCAACAGGCAAGACGGAATGGTATCGAAAAAAAAGATATTGATGGTGTCTTATTAGTAGGGGGAACGGTACAAATTCCTGCGGTACAAACTTGGGTTAAAAAATACTTTGATGAGTCAAAAATTAAATGCGATCGCCCATTTTCGGCCATTGCGGAAGGGGCGTTAAAATTAGCCCAAGGATTTGAGGTCAAAGACTTCTTATATCATAGTTATGGTATCAGATATTGGAACCGCCGTAAAAAGTGCCACAGTTGGCATTCTATCATTAAATCAGGGCAATCTTACCCTATGAATGAACCTATGGAAATTAAGTTGGGTGCATCCATTGAAAATCAACCCAGTATCGAGTTAATTATAGGGGAATTAGGCTCTCAAACGGGGGGAACAGAAGTGTATTTCGATGGAGATAGATTAGTGACTCGTTCATTGGGAAATGAGCAAACCAATGTCCAAGCTTTAAATGATCGAGATGGGGCGAGAACTTTGGCCAAATTAGAACCTTTAGGAATGCCTGGAAGTGATAGAATTAAGTTACAATTTTGGGT